>NZ_JBSFRU010000018.1:0-39341 GCF_053589395.1 Nocardia sp. NPDC003345 | reverse complement strand
CCGCGGGGGAGCAGCGGCCCGCCGTCGAGGTGCCCGCGGATTCGCCCACGGTGCAGATTCCGGGCGCGGCGGTCGCCGCGAATGCCGCCGCGCAGACCAAGATTCTGCCCGCACCCGGCTCGACGGCGGACACCCGTCCGGTCGCGCAGGCTCCGCGCCCCGCCGGGCCGTCCGCGCAGCCGGCGCGGCCGCCGGTACCGCCGGCCACTCCGCCCGCGTCCGGCCCGGTCGCCCCGCCCGTTCCCGAGGCCGCGGGTCGCGCGGCGGCGGAGTCGGCGGCAGCGGCCGCGGAAGCCGCTCGCCGGGCCGCTGCCGAACAGCGGGCCGCCGGTATCGCCGCGCGGTCGAACAGCCCGACCGTGCGGATAGATATGCGTTCGGGCGTGCCGGAAATGCCGCCGACCGAACCACTCCCGGAAGCGGGCCCTCCGGATCCCGAACCGGCCACCGACGCCGCTCCTGGCGCGCAGGCGACCGAAGCCGCGGCCGAGAAGCCACCCGTGAACGATCCGGCGGCGGTCACCGAGCCGGAGCTGCCCGCAGCCGAGTCCGAAACGGACGCCACGGCCGCGGAATCGCAGGCCGGTACGGTGACCGCGGATCCGGGCACGCCCGAGCCCGCGGTAGCGCCCGGCCGAGACGATGTGCCGGACTCCTCGGCGGATCCGAGCCGGACCCCGGACGAACCGTCCGCCCCGAACGGGACGGTGGATTCTTCGGTGGACCGGAACGCGGTCTCGAACGGGTCCGCGGCCGGCACTTCCGACGCTGCGCCCACCTCGGACGAGACCTCCTCCGCCACCGCGACCTCCGCCCCGGACCCGGGAGCCGAGCCCGAGACGGCGGCCGGGACCGGCCCCACCGGACCACACACGGGTCCCGCGGACGAGGAAGAGTCCGAGGCCGCGCAGAGTTCCGGCTCCCCGGACGAGTCGGCCGGCACGGCGGGCGCGGAACCGGGACCGGTCGAGGAGGCGCAGGCTTCCGGCGCTGCCCGGCGAACCTGATTCCGGCGTGCCGGATCTGGATCTGAATCTGCTGGTCGCCTTGCACGCGCTGCTGGAAACCAACAGCGTCACCCTGGCCGCCGAACGGCTCAACACCTCGCCGCCGGCGATGAGCCGCACCCTGGCCCGGCTGCGGCGCGTGTACGACGACCCACTGCTGGTGCGCGCGGGCCGGCAGCTGGTGCCCACACCCCGCGCTCTCGAACTGCGGTTCGAGGTCGGCGCGCTGGTGGAGCAGGGGCGGGCGCTACTGGCCAAACCGGACACCGTCGATCCGACCGCCCTGGTTCGTGGTTTCGCCCTGCAGGTGGACGACGCGGTACTGCCCGAACTCGCGGCCCGGCTGCTCACCGAGGCGCGCGCCCGGGCGCCCGGGGTGACACTGCGCTTCGTGCCGCCCGACCCGGCCGGATCGGTGAGCGGCCTGCGCGACGGCCGGGTGGATGTCGAAGTGGGCGTGATCGCGCGCGCGGATCCGCAGACCCGGGTGGAGCGGGTGCGCGGTGACCGGCTGATCGGTGTGGCCGCGCCGGGACACCCCTTGGTGACCGAGCGCGTCACCGTCGCCGCGTACGCTGCCGCCGCGCATATCAGTGTCTCCGCGCGCGGTATCGCGCGCGGACCCGTCGACGACCGGCTCGCGCTGCACGGCCGGACGCGGCGGGTGGTGGCCACCGTCCCGGATCTCACCACCGCGTTGCTCGCGGTCCGGTCCGGGGAGGTCGTCTGCCCGGCACCGGCGATCGTCGCAAAGACGACTCTGCCCGCGCTGGGGCTGTGTTCGTTCGAGATTCCGCTGCCGCTGCCGGAGGTGACCATTTCGCTGGCCTGGCATCCGCGCAATACACCCGATCCGGGGCATGCCTGGCTGCGCACACTGCTGCGCCGGGCGCTGGCGGACGCGGATCCGGTGACCGGGACAGTCGGCGGCGCGACGGTTGGGCGGGTCCCACTTGGGTAACTGCTGGGCAGATTCCTGGCGGTGACCGGTGTCTGTGGCGCACCCTGGAATGTGTCGGTCGGTGCCGGGGCCGACATGGTGTACGGGTTAGATGGGTGGTCGCATGCAGACGAAGCGGCGGGCTGAAATACGGTGTGGGCGCCGGACGATGCTGTCCGATCTGGGGATTTCCGATGCTCCGGTGGCCACGGATCCGGTCGAGGAGGAAGCCACCCCCGGCTACGGTTGCCGCTGTACCCGCTGTGCCGATTCGCAGTGGAACGCACAGCGACTGAAGTACTGGCTGGCGAGCCGGCTGCTCGCCTTCGGGGCGGACGAGGCCGTGGTGGATCACCGCGTGGGCCCGATGACGGTGGACGTCTGGTGGCGGCGCGGCGGTGAACAATTCGCCATCGAGGTGCGCACCGGCCCACTGACCCAGCAACTCGCGCAAGACCATACCGATCGGCTGAAAGCGCTGGGCTGTTCCACGGTGCTGTGGTTGTGCGCACCGGGTTTCTGGGTGTCCCAGTTGCCGGCGCTCGGTATCGCCGATCTGTCGCCCGAATCGTGTGAGTACCGGGCGGTGCACGGGATATTGGAGCAGGGCCCGACCGGGCTGGTGGTGCCGGACGAGCGCCCCTACGAGCTGCGGGAATTCCTGCGGCAGTGGGTTGCGGGTGAGGTCGCGTGGGGTTATCGCGACCATTTCAGGAAGGGATGGGCAGCGGTGACCGACTGGGAGAAGCACACCCGGACCCAGGCGCTGATGCTCGAACAGCAGCGCCAGGAGCTGATGCAGCAGCGCACCGCGCTGGCGGTGGCCCGGCAATCGGTGCGGGAGAAGAAACGCCAGCTCGCCAAGGCCCATGCCCGGGTGGAGCGCACCGCGCAGCGGGCGCGGGAGCAGGCGGAGTCGGTGGCCGAGGTGGGCCGCCGGATCGCCGATCAGGAGCGGGTGCACCGCGCGTTGGAGGACACCATCCGCCGATTGCACAAGACGATCGACAATTGGCAGGTGATCACGGTTTTCGTGATGCTGCTGCTGGCGACGTTCATCGCCGCCACCATGTTCGTCAAACCCTGATCGCCGGGGCCGGCCGCCGTCAGGAGGCGGCGGTCAGCCGGAACGGCGCACGGTCCCAGCGCCATTCGTTGCGGACCGTGAGCGCGATCAGGTCGAGCAGGTCGAGCCCGGTGTCGTCGCGCAGGCTCCGGATGTCCGGGCGCCGGACCGGGCCTTCGGCGAGCAGTGTGGTCAGCCGGGTCTCGATCGCGGCGGGGACCGGGTGCGCGGCGAGTTCCCGTTCGCCGACGGCGCTGCCGGTCCACAGCAGCCAGCCCCACCCGTTCTCGTGTGCCCAGGCGCGCGCGGCGGCCGATTTCGCCCGGTTGACGTGGAATCCGAGATGGCCCAGCGGCTGCACATCGATCAATACCCGGCGGCCGTCGCCCAGTTCGGCGACCAGGGTGGGGAAATGCAGGCGTTCCTCACCGTCGACCCGGTAGCCGACGGCGTCGGGATATTCCTGGAAGGTGTGGATCCGGTCGTCGGTGTCGAGCAGCCGCATCAGCCGTGCCTCTAGTCCGGAATCGAAGCCGATATCGCGGCCGGGCTTGTGCAGATAGAACCGGCCGCGGCCGTCGTCGTCGAGGTCGAAGGCCCGGGCCGCGACGGTGGGCATCGGCGCCGCCGTGCCGGCCCCCGGCCAGTCGATCTTGTGCGGCCACGGGGCCGGCGGCCCGGCCGGTGCGTCCTCACGCAACCGGGACAGCAGATGGTTGGTCTTCTTGCGCCACGCCACCACCCGCTGAGTGACGAAACCCGCCACCCGTTTGGCATCGGCCGCGGAATGCCCCGCCAGTCGCAATTTCAGGTAGGACAAATCGTTGACCGCGAGATCGGTATCGGTGGCGTAGGTTTCGGCCAGCAGCGCGCGGGTGAGCACCGTATCCCGGGTACCGACGGCGTAGCGCCGGGCGAACTCCGGCACCGGCAGCCGCCCCGCCTGCGCGGTATGCCGCAGGAGTTCGCCCACCGCCTTGGTATGCAGCTGACGGGCCCGGTCGCGGGAGAAATCCCAGCGCGCGCCGATCCGGGTGAGCGTTTCGGGCCGGTCACCGGATACACCCAGCCGCAGCCGGAGAATCATCGCGGCCCGTTCCCGGTCCACGGCGTAGTCGTCGATCAGCTCCGCCAGCACCTGCGCGCAATCCTCGGGACCGAACGTCAGATGGTCGCGCAGATCGTCGGGGAAGGAATCGGCGGACGGCTCGTCGTACGCGGTGTCACGCGCTGGCTCCGTCTGCACTCATACCCCCTGTCGGGACCCGGATGCGGGATCGGCTCAATTCGTGTCGGCCAGCATAGCCGGGGCATCCGACACGCTTTCCGCGCACGCGGGCCCGGACCGCGCGACCTCCACCCGGGGCGGACCCCGCGGCGCGCCCCGTGTGCTCTAATGAACATTGCCGAGAGTTTGCTGATGTGGGGCTGTGGCCGGATCGACGTGGGCCGAAGCCCCGGCCAGGGCAGCCGCCGGACACGGAGGAACCGGGTCCGGCGGTATGTCGTCGAGATCGACCGAGGTGGAGGCGGCGTGCTGCATACGGATATCCCGACCCGGGATGAGATCAAAACCCTCGCGGAAGCCGGCGGCGACTGGTGTGTCTCGATCTACACACCCACCGAGTCCGACCTCGCCGACCCCGATCAGGACCGGATCGCCTTCTCGAATCAGGCCCGGCGCGTTCTCGAATCGGTCACCGACCCCGAGGCGCGCGCCGCCCTGGACGAAGAATTCGACGTCCATATCGACGACGCCATGTTCTGGCGGTTCCAGTCGCGCACGCTGGCGGTGCTGGCCACCCCGGGCCGCATTCGCACCTATCGGGTGCCCAACCGGCTGCCCGCCTCCGAGACGGTGGGCGACCGGTTCGATCTGACGCCGCTGCTACGTGCCGTGACCTTTCCCCAGACCGCCTTCGTCCTCGCGCTGGCCGAGGGCGGGGTGCGGCTGGTGGAGATCACCCCCGACCGCCCGGCCCGGACCGTGCCGGTTCCCGGGTTGCCCACCAGCGCCGCCGACCACGCCGGGAAAGCGAGTCTGGGCGACCGCGCCCCCAAACGCCGCGTCCAAGGCGACGAAGGCCGGAAGATGCGCCAGCGGCAGTACGCCCGGGCCATCGACGCCGAACTGCGCGACCTGCTCGCCGGCCGCGATGTTCCACTGATCCTGGCCGCGACCGAGCCGATCGACGCATTGTTCCGGAGCGTGAACAGCTACCCCAACCTGCTCGGCGAGAGCATCCCGGGAAATCCCGAGCAGGTCTCCGACGCCGAACTCGCCGACCGCTCCCGCGAGATCCTGGACCGCCATTACGCGGCCCAGCTGGCCGAACTGGTGGAGTTGCTGGAACTGCGCCGCGGGGAAGGCCGGGCCGCCACCGATCTCACCGACCTCGCACGCGCCGCGTCCGCGGGCGCCGTCGATACGTTGCTGGTCGATATGGAGGCCTCGGTCCCGGGGACGGTCTCCGCCGCCGGCGCGGTCGCCTTCGGTGAACCCGCCGCCGACGGGCAAACCGGCGTCCTCGACGAGATCACCCGCCGGGTCCTGCTGACCGGCGGCCGTGTGCTCGCGGTCCGCGCCGCCGACCTCCCCGGCGACGCACAGGCGGCGGGCCTGCTCCGCTACGCGCTGTAGGTCGGGGTCGGCCGCTCGCTGTCACCACACACGACGTCCGGGCCCTTGCGAATCTCATCGGGTCAACGCTGTTGCGCGATAACGAGATCGAACCGGTAGTCGCGTCCCTGCCCGATTACCCTTGTCGAGTGCCCGACGATCGACCGCCCGACCGCTCGTTACGCCTCATGTCCGATTACTGCTGCGTCTGGCCGCTGTGGCGCACCGACGGGCCCATGGACAGTAGGTCGCTCGGCCTGTCCGGGGAACTGGACCGAGATCTGCGTGCGTGGCAGGAGCATTTCGAAAGGTTGTTCCGGCATGACACCGGCTGGTCGTCACCGGCAGCGGCCCGCGCTTACGAGCAGAGTGGCCGGGCTCTCCTGAGACGGCTGAGTACCGAACTGCCGGATCATTACATCGAACTCGATCTGTGGCCGGTGGACGGAGGCTTCGTGCCGGGATGGGAAGAAGCTCCCGGGGTTCCGGGGCCGCGGACAAAGAATTCGACGGAACCCAGCACGTGACCGAGAGGGCGGTGACCGCGTTCGTCCCCTGATGCGCCCGGTCGATCTCAGACGGTGACGTCGAGTCGTGCGGCGACTGCCCGTGATTCGCGCTCGTTGAGCCGGCCGCCGTGAGTGACCAGTTCGGCCGCGAGCGAGCGGGCCAGCGGATGGCATTTCATGGATTCTTCGCTGATGGCGGTGCCGGTGCGCAGTGCGCCGAGGGTGCCGAGCCAGTCCCGCTGCTGGGCGTAGGCGCGGGAAAGTTCGAGCCATAGCCGGGCCCGGCGGTCGATCGATGGCACCGCGTCCGGGTCCACCGCGCCCGCCGCGTCCAGGGCATTGCCGGATTTACGGAGGTCGACCTGTACGGATACGGCGCTGATCTCGGTGTTCGCGACGCCGAACAGTGTCCAGGGGTGGGTCGATCCAGTGGGCAGTGCCCGGGCCATCCCCATCGCCTGATCGATGGCGCGTAATGCATCGCCTTCCCGGCCGATACGGGCCGCCGTGATCGCGCCGTGCAGTTGGCACGCACCCCAGAGCGCTTGTGCGTCTCGGTCGCCGTCCATATGCGGTTCGAGTAGCGCGGCGGCTTCGGAGGCGAGGCGATACGCGTCTTCCTCGCGGCCGGTCGAGCGCCAGACGTTGCCGAGTACCCACGAAGCGGATGCGAGCGTTATCGGGTCGTCGGCGATCTCGGCGGCCGACATGCACCGATCGGCGGCGAGCCACAACAGCGGCGCGTCCGCCACCCACGCGAGTACTTGCTCGGAGAGCGCGTAGGCACCCGACAGCGCGGCCGCGGCGGTGCGTCGGTCGGGTCCGTCGAGGGTACGTAGCGCGCGGCGGCCGTCGCGGATCAGTTCGGGCAGCATCGCGCCCGCATCGGCACGCGGCGTCACCGATGTGTGCCACAACCGCCACGCGCGTTCGACCCGTGCGGCGAGTTCGGCGGTGTCGACCGGTGACGGCGACGGGGTGAGATCGACCCCCTCGATCGCCTCGCGGATAGCCGGGACGACGGGATGCCCGGCGCGGCGGGACACGCCCACCAGCAACTCGTGGTCGCCGGTGATCTCGGTCAGATCTCGCACACCGAGGGCCTGCCCGATCCGCAGCAGCATATCCAGTGCCGGCGGACGCTGGAGGCGACCCTTTTCGACATCGCGTAGCCAGTCATCGGAACGGCCGACCAGACCGGCGACGACCGCGCGGGTCCGTCCGGTGCGGGTGCGGATGTTCTGGATGCGCTCGCCTATCGCGCGTGCGGCGAGTTCGTCAGGGGTCGGCATAGCGGCCTGCCTTCTTCGCGGGATCGGTCCACTCCGTAGATGAACTCGGGCCTGTCGGCCGGGCGACGTTCTCCGCGAAGGGGTCATCCCAGGATAGAGCCGCTGGTGAGGTCCCACCAGCGCCTCCGGTAGGGGGAATCCCCCTACCTCGCAAGGTGGTTCGCTTCCACCGGTATCGCGGGTGCGCACGGTTCAGGATCCTCTCCGCCACCCCCGCCGGGTCGGCGCGGTAGTCCTCGGCGGCGGTGGCAGCCACATGAACGCAGGGGACATAGACAGGGGACACTCGGTGCGACAGCGGCCAACCGCACTCGGATACATAGATCTGGACGCCAGTCAGTCGGTGATATGGGACCGGGCGCAGGTCCAGCGCTTGGCGCGCCATCTCGGGTACCTCGTGATCTGGCCCGATCTCGCATCTGTGCTCCCGCTGTTCGACCAGGTCCGTGCGGCCGATGTGGACGCGGTGGTCATGCCCGGCCCGCACCACCTCGGTCCGGTCGAGTTGAACCGGGTCATGAGCGTCGCCGACGTGGAAACGGTGCTACCGCGGTTGTCTTTCGCCCGATGGTTCATCGCAGGGGTGGGCCATTGATCACGCTGGGATTCGTGGTCGCGGCCGGGCTGCCGTTGGCCGTTTTGGTAGCTGCGATCGTGTGGCCGGAACCTACGGCTCCGCAGGCCGAGGCCGAGCGAGATACCAACGGGGAAGGGTCTTATCGTTCTCGCGTTGGCGTAGACCCGACCGACTCGCTATGAGTGCGGCGCTGTCAGAACAGAAAAGGCGCTTCCCGAGATTTCTCGAAAAGCGCCTTCGAACTGTATTGCCGTGGTGCGCGATACTGGGATTGAACCAGTGACCTCTTCCGTGTCAGGGAAGCGCTCTCCCGCTGAGCTAATCGCGCGAGGTGGAGACGGGAATCGAACCCGTGTGCACGGCTTTGCAGGCCGTTGCCTCACCACTCGGCCACTCCACCGCGCAAAGGGGGGAAGGCATACAATGCGCCTGGCCCTACCTCTCGAGCGGATGACGGGATTCGAACCCGCGACCCTCACCTTGGCAAGGTGATGCGCTACCAGCTGCGCTACATCCGCATTTCGCATCCCCGGGGGCTGTTGTGTCCTCCGTGGTGCGAGACAGAACATTAGCCCACCTTCGGCGAAACCTACAAATCGCCTGGTAGCGGCGGGTAAACTACACGCTTGTTATTCGCGGGATCCGAACGGCGGTGGCGGGGGAATCCCGCCCGCCCGGGCGCAGCGGGTCGGCCGCGGTTCAGGCCGGCAGCCTCCGGGGCGCCCGAGTGAGCCGGCGCCGGGTGTCCCGGGAACGGATGACAAGAGGGTGATTTGGTGGCGGATGGGTGGTGCGTGTTAAGGTTCGTACTCGTTCGGCAGGCATCGAAGAAGCCTTCCGAACTGTTCATCCCGGTCTCATAGCTCAGCGGGAGAGCGTCCGCCTCACACGCGGAAGGTCGCTGGTTCGATCCCAGCTGGGACCACAACAATCCCCCTGTCATATCACCTGGTCAGGGGGATTTTTTCATGATCCGGCACTCGGCCGAAGGTCGCGCGTTCGACTGGTTTCGGGCTCGCTATTCGATGTCGTAGTACTCGTCGACCCGATCCTCCAGTTCAGGGTGGGTAATCCAGTAGAGCCCGTACAGGTGGCGCATCGCCCAGTGCCAAGCGTCGTCACGGAAGCTCATGCCGTAGAACTCATCGTCCGGGTCTTCGAACGGGTATAGGTGTGCGGCTTCCTCTTCGGCTTCGGCCTCGGTCAGGTCACCGTAGCGATGCATCACCCAGGCGTACCGGCGTCGTTCGCGTTCCAGCAGTTGCACATAGACCTCGCGGTCGCGGGCCCATGAGCCGTTGTCCAGTGGACTGATCTCGTCGGGATCTTCTGTCATCCGGTGAACGTAGCGGGGTGTGGCCGTCGAGGTCGAGCGGCAATGCGGCGTAACCACAGCCGGTCGACCGGGCAGTGCCGGCCGATTCGTGGGCGGCTGCCGGGGGGGTGGGTCGGGTATGTGTACGGCATGCCTCACCGGTCTTCCTTCCAGGACGCCGCGTTCGCCGAGCCGACCGAGATCTTCGCGAGGCCTGTCGTATCGCCGGGGGTGCCCGGATCGAGCTCGACGTCCGTCCGGGATCGGTGGGCGGGCCAGGGGCTCCACCAGTTGGCGCGGCCCATCATCTTGACCAATGCGGGAACCAGGAGCATGCGCACGAGCGTGGCATCGATGAGGATGGCGAAGGCCATACCGACTCCGGCGATTTTCATGAGGTTGACCCCGGACAATGACGCTGCGCCGGTGACGATCAGCAGCAGTGCGGCGGCCGCGGTGATGGTGCGGCTGGTGGTCGCCATTCCGGTGCGTATCGCCTCGGCGGTATCGGCGCCGCGGTCGTGGGCTTCCACCATGCGGGACATGAGGAAGACCTCGTAGTCGGTGGACAGCCCGAATACCAGGGCGACGACCATGATGAGCGCACCGGCCGGCAGCGGACCGGCGGTGATGCCGAGCAATCCGGCCCGGGTCTCGTCCTGGAACAGCCAGGTCAATACACCGAAGGTGGCCAGGAGGCTGCAGGCTGCCATGGCAATGGCCTTGAGCGGCAGGACTATCGACCTGAAGGCGATGAGCATCAGGACGAAGGTTGCCACGACCATCACGGCGGCCATGGCGGGAAAGCCCCGCACGATGGCGGTATTGCTATCGGTGGAGACCGCGTTCTCGCCACCGACGAGCATATCGACCCCGGGTGGCCGGGGGATCGCGCGCAGCTCGGTGACCGCGTCGGAGGCGGCCGTGGAGAAATCGTCGGCGTCGAAGACGGCGTGCAGGACAACCGCGTCGTCTGTTCGTGCTTGCTGAACCACCATCCGTACACCGGGAACGTCTCCGGCGGCGCTGGTGAGTGCGCCGACCACACCGGGATCGGGCCGGGCTCCGTCGTCCTGCCGGACGAGCAGGGTCGCGCCGTTGTTGGCGAACGGGAAATCGGCGGTGACGGTCTGCTGCGCGACTCGCGCGGGGTTGTCCTCGGGCAGCCCGGTGACCTGGAAGCCGCCGAGTTGCAGGCCGGCGGCCGGCAGCGAGAAGACCGCCAGCACCGCCAGCACTCCGACAGCGGTGACGGCGGGTCGGCGGATCACAGCGTCGGCGATCCCGGTCCAGAAGGTGTGCGCGCGCTGTTGCCCGCGTTCGACAGCGCCGCGTCTCCAGCTCAACGCGTCGATCCTCGGTCCCAGCAGGACCAATACCGCGGGCACGGCGGTGACCGAGAGCAGCGCCGCGAGACCGATGGCGGCCGCGGCGCCGAAGCCCAGTGCCTGGAGCATGGCCAGGGGATAGACGGTCATACCGGCGAATCCGCAGATCAGCAGCAAAGCGGAGAACCCGACCGTTCGGCCGGCCGTGCGGATCGTGCGTCGCGCGGCCTCGACCGTCGTGCGGCCTTCGCGAAGCTCTTCCCGGAAACGGCTGATCACGAACAGGCTGTAGTCGATGGACAGGCCCAGCCCGAGGATCGAGGCGATATTGACGGCGAAGGCGCTGACATCGGTGAACTCGGATAGGACTCGTAGCAGCCCGAGCGATCCGAACACCGCGAGCCCGCCGACAGCGACGGGTACGGCGGCAGCGACCAGGCTGCCGAAGACCACGACGAGCAGGAGAAAGGTCAGGGGCACGGCGACGGCTTCTGCCAGGAGCAGGTCGTTCTTCGACTCCTCGTTGGTGGCCATGGTGGTCGCGTTCCAGCCCGAGAATTCGCTGCCGATCCCCGGGATCTGCAATCGGGGGACCAGTTCGGTGTAGGCGCGCAGCCGTTGGCTCTCGTCTCCGGCCAGGGTGAGGACGGCCAGGCCTTTGGTGCGATCGGAGGAGGCCAGGGCGAGTCTCAGCTGAGCGTTCGAGGTCCAATAGGACTCCGGAGGTTTGGCGAGGACGGAGTCGTCGATGCTGTCGAGGCGTTCGACCACGGATGTCGCGATGTCATCGACGGATTGCCCGGCGGGGGCGGTGTAGATGACCACCACATCGGGTGTCTGCCTGCCGATACTGTTCTCGATCCATCGGTCGACCTCGGCCGATTCACTTCCCGGGTCGGTGTAGCCGGCGAGATTGAGGCGGTCGAATACCCCGAGCCCCCACGCTCCCGAGAGCAGCAGCACGCCTACCGCTATGGCGGTGACCAGTATCGGACGGTTCGTGACCAGGCGATCGAGCCGGTTGTTCATGGTGCTTTCTCCTCGATGGGCGAAGACCGGCGAGCCCGACCACAAACCGAGAAATGTAGCCATGCGCCGCGCTAACCTGACAGTGACTATCAGTTGCCTTCAGATTATGCGTGCGCGCCGATACCTGCAAGTGACTGTCAGGATTGGCCGATCCGGAGCGAATCGATGCCGGAATGAACAGCTCTACGCCACGACTGTTCAGGTAGTTGCTATCACTCGAGCAGGCGCGCGCTACCATTTGCTCGTGTACGACCCGACGCCCCGACCCACGGCATGGGAGCGCAGAAGAGTCGAGGCCATGGCCAAGATCCAGCAGGTCGCCATGGAACTGTTCGACCGTGACGGATACGACAACGTCACCGTCGAGCGGGTCGCGGCGGATGCGGGCGTATCGCCCAGTTCGGTGTACCGGTACTTCGGGACCAAAGAGAAACTCGTACTCCACGACGAGTACGACCCCGAGATCTTGCGCCTGCTCGAAACCGCGGGTGAGGGTGACATCGTGGAGCCGCAGGCCCTGCTCGCCGTCGCGCGGGCGGTTACGCCGGTACTCATCGAAACCATGCTGGGTCCGGCGGCGGAGGCGCGCATTCGCCGCCGGCTTCATTTCGTCCGCACCGTCCCGGCCCTCAAAGACGCCATGACCCAGCAGAACCGCGAGCTGGAGGAGAGCCTGCGGAAGGTGCTCGGTAACCGGACCGGCCGCACGGCCGACGATCTCGATATCTGGATGGTGGCCGCTGCCGCGGCCTGGATTTGTTTCGCTGCGCTGAATCACTGGGCCGAGCAGGGTTACCCGGGGCCGCTCAAGGATGTCTACGCGAAAGCGATAGACAGTATCGTCGGCTACGCCGAAAACGTCTTCGGAAGTCGGTGACCGGACTCGGGACCCGGCGATGACCGGGTAACGCTGTGTCGGCCGGCGCCGCTGTTATGGCCGCGCGCCGCGAGGTGCGGCGGCGGCGTGTAGCGGTCCGGCCACGTTCGATATCAGTCGGGTGGTTCCGGGGCGTCTTCCGCGGTAGTTATCTCGGGCGCGTTCTCGCGGGTGGCCATACCGCCCCGGCGCCGACGGTCCTTCGGGCCGGGGGGTGCGGGTTCGGGAGCTTTGTCGGGGTATTCGTCATCGTGCTTCTTTTCCGTCACATCGTCTCCTTCCGTTTCCCGGCCTACCCGGCACGGCCGATTCGAAAAAGGTGATCCGGTGTGCCCGCCGGGCCGGCCGCTCGACGGTTCGCGGGTGCCCGGCCCGACCCGCGGGACCCGAGGCGCCCTGTTTACCGGCCGATTGTCGATAGCCTGACCGTATGACAGAGAACCGGCTGGTCGGAGCGGATATGCCGGCGCCACGCCATCGCCCGCCCGATGGAGTGGACGACAAGACGATCGAGGCCGTCGGAAAGCTGACCGAAGCGTGGGAAACGACCCAGCGCGCCCGCGGTCACCTGTACGCCTTCCATCAGCTGACCGGTGGTGCCGATCTGGCTCTGGAACGCGCCGCCACCCTGTTCCGGGAGGCGGGGCACGAGGACATCGCTACCCGGATGTGGACCGATCTGATCGGGTGCAACGTCCTGCCGGGGCGGTGGACCTTTCAGATCGTCGAGGAGTACGACGACGGCTACTACGAACTGTTCCGCACCATCGAGCGGGCGGCCCGGGACGAGTTCATGGAAGGCCGTCGCCATGTATACGAGGCGCGGATGAAAGAGGAGCGCCGGAGCCACGGTCGCCCCGGGCATGAAGCTCGTCCGCAGTGAGGACGGTGCGTCCGGAAGTGGTGCCGCCGTGGAACGCGATGGCGATCACGCGGCCGGTGGGGCGGGCGGGGCGTGACCGTCGTCTGCTCGGCGGCCGGCCGATGCGACCGGCGGACGGTCCGCTGTCGCGCCGGCGGGTTCGCCGAGCAGGGTGGTGAAGGCCGGAGGATTGCGAACTCGCAGCGGCGGGAGCGCGCCCTCGTACCGTTCGATCTGCACCAGGCAGCTGTTCGCCGACGGACCCTGGGTCAGGGAACTGGTGCCGATATCGTTGGTGACGGTATTCGGATTGCCGTGCACGTCCAGCGAGAGCGGGTCGGCGGCGTCCGCGGGGTCGTACCAGGCTCCCGTCGCGATCTGCGCGACGCCGGGCCGGAGGGCGTCGGAAACACGCAGCCCGGCCAGCAGCGCCCCGCGATCGTTGAAGACCCGGACGATATCGCCCTCGGTGAGCCCGCGCGCCGCGGCGTCGGCGGGATTCATCCGCAGTGGTTCGCGGCCTCGGATCTTGGATTCCTGACTGGTGCGGCCGAAGTCGAGCTGACTGTGCAGCCGGGTCGCGGGCTGATGCGACAGCAGATGCAGCGGGAATCGTCGCGCGAGTGGCGCGCCGAGCCATTCGCGCGGTGGATACCAGGCCGGGTGGCCGGCGCAGTCGGGATAGCCGAAACCGTCGATGGTGCGAGAGAACAGTTCGATCCGGCCCGACGGGGTCGCCAGCGGATAGCGGTCGGGATCCGCACGGAACCGGTCCAGGACATGGGTGGTTTCGCGTAGATGCGGTCCGAGATCGATCGGGGGACCGTCGCGGAAGGTCGCATAGTCGGGAAGGGTGACCCCCGCGGCGGCCGCACCGGCGACGGTGGTGTTCCAGAGGTACGCGACCCACTGGGTCTCGTCGCGGCCCTCGGTGAAACGCGGCCCGAAGCCGAGCCGTCCGGCCAGTCCGGCGAAAACGGCGTGATCGGACCGGGCCTGCCCGAAGGGTGGGAGCGCGCGCCGCATCGGTGTGAGCCACTGGTCCTGCCGGGCGGCGGCGAAATCCTCGCGCTCCTGGGCCGCCGTCACGGGGAGCACGATATCGGCGAAGCGGGCGGTCGCGGTCCAGCCGATTTCGTGCACGATCACCGTGCGCGGCCGGGACCAGGCGCGCCGCAGCCGGTTGAGGTCCTGGTGATGGTGGAAGGGATTACCGCCGGCCCAGTAGATCAAGTCGATATCGGGATAGGTGAGACTGCGGCCGTTGTAATCGAAACGCGCGCCGGGGTTTTCGAGCATCTCGGTGAGCCGCGCCACCGGGACGATATCGGAGACCGGGTTGCCGGGCTGCGGGAAGCCGGCGATATCGAAGGGCGGGTTGCCCCGCCGCGTCTCATTGGTCAGGCCCACCCCGGAACCCATGAGTACACCGCCGCCGGGCAGTCCGATATAGCCGAGTGCGCAGGCCAGGGCCCAGCCGGCCCAATAGGTCTGTTCCCCGTGCTCGGCCCGCTGCAACGCGTACGGCAGCCCGATGAGACAGCGTTGCCGGGCCAGCAGCCGGGCCAGGTCGCGGATCTCGTCGGCGGGAACCTCCGAGAGTGCGGCGGCCCACTCGGGAGTCTTGGGCTCGCCGTCCACGCCACCGGTCAGGTATTCGGCGAACCGGTCGAATCCGGTGGTGTAGCGGTCGAGGAACGCGCGGTCGTGCAGGTCCTCGGTGATCAGGGTGTGGGTCAGCGCCAGCATGATCGCGACATCGCTGTGCGGACGGCACGGGATCCAGCGGGCCGCCAGGTCCGGATGCGCGTCGTCCCGGACGGGACCGATATGCACGAAATCGACTCCCGCCCGGCGTAGTTCGGACAGTCGCTCGCGGCGCGGGTGGGCGCCGATACCGCCGGGATTGACCTGGGTATTGCGTTGCGCCCCGCCGCCGAAGAGGACGACCCGGGCGCAGTGCCGCGCGATATCCGCGGTGCCGGGAGTCTGGCGCGCCGCGAAATAGGCGTTCATACCGAGGACATGGGGGATGAGAACCTCGGCCGCGGCGAACGAATAGGTGTCCACCGAGGCGGTGTATCCGCCGAACATCTGCAGGAAGCGGTGGATCTGACTCTGCGCGTGATGGAAACGGCCCGCGCTGGCCCACCCGTAGGACCCGCCGTAGATCGCCCGGTTGCCGCCGGTCTCCCGCGCCGCGCACAGGGCGTCGGCCGCGATATCGAGGGCTTCGTCCCATTCGACCTCGACGAACGGTTCACGACCGCGCAGGCGGGGATCGGCCGCGGTGCGGTCGCGGTAGTAGCCGAGGCGGATGGCGGGGCGGGCGATCCGGTGCTCGGGGTCCTGGACCGCGGCCAGCGACCGGCCGATGGGGGAGGGCTGCGGGTCGCGGGGGTCGGGGGTGACCGAAATGCTGCCGTCGGCGGCGGTCCCGAGATGGTAATTGCCCCAGTGGGTGGCGGTGGGCCGCGTCGTCCGCGTCATGGTCGTTCCTTTCCGGCGGGCGTACCCGACCCATTCTCCTCATTCGAACGGTAGGTGGCGGTGGCCGGCCGCGTCGCGGTGGCCGGGGGTGGGGCGCTCGCGCGGTACGGGCGTTGCTATCTTGAACGACGTTCAAGCCGGTAGTTACGAAGGATGCGTCATGGACGGGGTCGAGGATTCGCGGGCGCCGAGGACCCGCACCACGGCGCGGGATATGGCGCAGATCGCGGTCTTCGCCGCGCTGATCGCCGCGCTCGGGCTTCCGGGCGCGATCACGGTGAGCTTCAGCGGTGTGCCGATCACCCTGCAGACCTTGGGTGTGATCCTGGCGGGCGCGATTCTGGGACCCCGCAAGGGCACGGCGGCGGTCGCGGTGTTCATCGCGCTCACGCTCATCGGCCTGCCGTTGCTGTCCGGCGGGCGGACCGGGCTCACCGCACTGGCGGGTCCGAGTGCGGGCTACCTGGTCGGCTGGATTCCGGCCGCCTTCGTCATCGGCCTGCTGACGGCTCGCATCCTGCCGAAGTATCCGCTGGTGCCCGCGCTGGCGATCAACGCCTTCGGCGGTCTGCTGGTGATCTACTTCTTCGGGACACTGGGCCTGCTCCTGCGCACCGACTTCGGCCTGCGAGAGGCGATCGGCGCGAACGGGGTCTACATCCCCGGTGATCTGCTGAAGGTCGTCGTGGCCGCAGTGGTGGCCAAGGGTGTGCATCGCGCGTACCCGGGGCTGATCGGTGGTTAGCCGGGAACTCGGCGGCGCCGCCGGCGACCCGGCCCTCGACCTCGACGACCGCACCCTCACCTATGGGGAACTCGACCGCGAGATCGCCCGCACCGAACCCGTCGGTGGCCGGTACGACGTCTCCGGCCTGCCCCCCGGCGAAGCGCTGATCCACATCTGCGCCGCCGCCCGCCGGGGACTGCCGGTGATCGTCGAGAACCCGGCGGCACGTCCGGACCGGATCGGCGCGCCCCCGGCCGGAGCGTTTCTGCTGGTCGCGACCTCCGGTTCCACCGGCCGTCCGCGGGCCCTCGCCCGGACCGCCGCGTCCTGGTACGACAGTTTTCCCGAGTTCACCGCGATCACCGGGGTGGTCCCGACGGACCGGGTGCTGCTGACCGGCCCACTGCACGCGACCATGCACCTCTTCGGCGCGCTGCACACGTTGTGGCGCGGGGCCTGCGTCACCGGCGATCCCGCCCGGGCCACCGTGGCCCACGCGGTACCCGCCGTACTGCGTGAGATCGTGGACCGGGCCCCGCGCCTGCGCACGGCCGTGGTGGCCGGGATAGCCCCAGATCCGGGCGCCCTGCGCGCCGCCCGCCACCTGCGGGTCGTCGAATACTACGGATCCTCCGAGGCCTCCCTGGTCGCCGCGCGGGAGATACCCGAACCGCTGCGGCTGCTGAGCGCGGTCGACGCGCGGATCCGCGACGGCCTGCTCGAGGTCAGGTCCCCGTACACCGTGCTCGGTGCGCCGGACTGGCTGGGCGTGGGCGATGTGGCCGAACTCGGCGCGGACCGGGAGTTGCGGGTGCGCGGACGGGGCGAAGCGGTGATCAATGTCGGCGGCACCACCGTCGTCGCCGAGGATGTGGAGCGCACGATCGCGGGGATCGACGGCGTGGTGGCGGTCGCCGTGATCGGGTCCGAACATGCCGTATTCGGTGAAACGGTGACGGCGGCGGTCCGCCTGGACGGGGTCGAGGTGGCCGAGGTCCGTCGGCGGGCGCGCCGGGTCCTGGCGAAGGAGGCGATGCCCCGGCGCTGGGTCACCGTCGGCGAACTGCCCGTCACGGCCGCCGGCAAACTCGCGCGCGGGCGGTTGCGGGAGTTGCTGGCATGAACCCGGAACCCGTTCTCGTCGCCGCGCGGCGGACGCCCATCGGTACCGCCGGTCACGGGCTCGCGGAGCTGACCGTCACGGATCTGGCGGCACCCGTATTGCGGTCGGTCGCCGATAGCGTGCGCGCGGCGGGGATCGGCGTGCCGGTCGACGATGTCGTTCTGGGCAACTGCCTGGGGCCCGGCGGAGACCCGGCCCGGATCGCGGCCCTGCGGGCCGGACTGGGGACCGAGGTCCCCGGGGTGACCGTCGACCGGCAGTGCGGGTCCGGGCTGGATGCGGTGATGCAGGCGGCGCTGCGGATACGGAGCGGCTGGGACGAACTGATCCTGGCGGGTGGCGCCGAATCGGCCAGTACCGCGCCGTGGCGGTTCTGGCCGCCGTCCGGTGCGGCCGAACCGGTGCGTTATACGCGCGCGCCGTTCGCGCCGGAGGGTTTTCCCGATCCCGATATGGGCGTGGCCGCCGATGATCTCGCCCGGCTCCGGGGTATCGGCAGGCAACGGCAGGACGACTACGCGGCGCGATCGCATACCCGGGCCGCGGCCGCCGATTTCACGGCCGAGATCGTGCCCGTGGGCGGATTGGCACAGGATCAGCGCATCCGGTCCGGGATGACGGCGGCGCGCCTGGCGCGGTTGCGGCCGAGTTTCGGGACCGACGGTACGGCGACCGCGGGCAACTCCTGCGGAATCTCCGACGGTGCCGCGTTCGTGGCGGTGACGACCGAGCGGCTGGCGGTCGCGGCCGGTATGCCCGCGCTGCGGGTGATCGGTTGCGCGGTGGCGGGCTCGGATCCGGCTCTACCGGGACTGGGCCCGGCGCCGGCGATCCGGGCGGTGCTGCGGCGCGCCGATCGCCGGGTGGAGGATCTCGGCGTCGTGGAGATGACCGAGGCGTTCGCCTCGGTGGTGCTGGCGGTATCCGACGAACTCGGGCTGGACGAGGATCTGATCTGCCCCGACGGCGGGGCGATCGCGATGGGCCACCCATGGGGCGCGTCGGGTGCGGTGCTGCTGGTGCGGCTGGCCGCCCGGATGCTGCGTCCGGACGGCCCGCGGCTGGGGCTGGCGGCCTGCGCCATCGGCGGTGGGCAGGGGATCGCGGTACTGGTGGAGCGGGTGCTGTGAGCGAGATCGTCTTCGACGCGGTGAACCACGCGTTCGGTGAGCGCCGGGTGCTGCGCGATATCGATCTGCGTATCACCGAGCGGCGGGTCGGCATCATCGGCGCCAACGGATCGGGGAAGTCCACCCTGGCCCGGATGATCAACGGTTTGCTGACTCCGGCCGCCGGCACCGTCACCGTGGACGGCCTCGATGTCGCCCGCAAGGGCGGCCGGGTGCGCCGCAAGGTGGGGTTCGTGTTCACCGACCCCGATACCCAGATCGTCATGCCGACGGTCGCCGAGGACTTGGCGTTCTCGCTACGCCGCAGCGGTCTGGGCAAACCCGAGGTCGCGGCTCGCGTCGCGGAGATCCTGGACCGATTCGGGCTCGCCGGGCACGCCGACCACCCCTCCCATCTCCTGTCGGGCGGCCAGAAACAGCTGCTGGCGCTCGGCGCGGTACTGATCCGGCGACCGGAGGTGATCGTCGCCGACGAGCCCACCACGCTGCTGGACCTGCGTAACGCGCGCCGTATCGCGGAGGCGCTGGACTCGGTGGACCAGCAGGTGATCGTGGTGACCCACCAGCTCTCGCTGCTGGACAGTTTCGAACGGGTCATCGTGATCGACGACGGCGCGGTGGCCTTCGATGGTGATCCGGCCGCGGCGGTGCCCGCCTACCGGGAGCTGATCGGGTGATCGGGCTCTACCTCGCCCGGAACTCACCCGTGCACCGGATTCCGGCGGGTGTGAAACTGGTCCTGCTGCTGGTGGGCATCGTGGCCGCGACCCTGTTCGTCCGGTCACCGGCGCAACTGGGAGTCGTCGCCGTGGTGGTGGCCGGATTGTTCGCGCTGGCCCGGATCCCGTGGCGTACCGCCGTGGCCCAGTTGCGGCCGGTGCTGTGGATGCTGGCGCTCATCGCGGTCTTCCAGGTGCTGACGACTTCTCCGGCCCGGGCGATCGTGGTGTGCGGTCTGCTGCTGGTATCGGTGGCGCTGGCCGCGCTGGTCACCCTGACGACCCGGGTCACCGATCTGCTGGACGCGGTGACCCGCGCGCTCGGACCGCTGCGGCGGATCGGTGTGAACCCCGAGCGGGTGGGATTGCTGCTGACCCTGGCCATCCGCTGTGTGCCGCTGCTCGCCGAGATCGTGCGGGAGGTCGCCGATGCCCGGCGGGCCCGCGGGGTGCAGTGGTCGGTGACCGCGCTGGTGACTCCGGTGCTGGTGCGATCACTGCGGACCGCCGACGCGATGGGCGAGGCGCTGGTGGCCCGCGGGGTCGACGATGAGTGATCTGCTCGCCGGCCGCATCGCCCGCGCGGCCACTCGCGACCCCAGCCGGACCGCGGTGGTGGCCGCCGGCGCAACCGTCGACTATCGCCTGTTCTGGGACCGCGTGACCCGGGTGGCGGCCGGGCTGTCCGGTATGACCCGGGTGGCGGTACTGCCGACGTCGGATATCGATTCGCTGGTGGCCGTGGTCGCGGCGATGCGGGCCGGAGTGAGTGTCGTGCTGCTGCACCGGCACCTGATCCCGGCGCAGCTACGCCTGGTCATGACCCACGCCCGGCCGGAGGCCGTGATCTGCGCGCCCGGCGGGCAGCGCCGGTTGCGGCGCCTGGGCTACTCCGGGCACCTCGGGACCGCGGCGGATCTGGAAGCGGCCGGACCTCCGGGACGGGCCGATCCCGATTCCGAACTGCTGGCCGGAATCACCTCCGGTACCACCGGGGACCCCAAACTCTTCGTGCGCGATCAGGCGTCGTGGGCGGCCACCCTGGACCGTTCCGACGCCACCTTCGATATCGCGGCCGGTGACCGGGTCGCGGTACCCGGCGTCCTGGATCACACCCATTTCCTCTACGGCGCGCTGCACGCCCTCACCCGCGGCGCGACCGCCGATCTCCGGCCGGTCGCCGAATCGCTGCGCGACGGTGCGACGCATCTGTATTCGGTGCCCACCGTCGCCTGGGATGTGGTGCGGTCGGGCACGGGCCCGATCCCGGGAGTGCGGGAGGTGCTGTCCTCGGCCGCGCGCTGGCCCGCCAACGGGCGCGCCGCCTTGCGGGAGGTGCTGCCCGAGGCCCGGCTGACTCATTTCTACGGCGCGTCCGAGCTGAGTTTCGTCTCCTTCGACCGCGGGTCGGGCGATGACGGCGCGGACGCCGTGGGCGAGTTGTTCGACGGCGTGGACGTCGAGATTCGCGGCGGACTCGTCCATGTGCGCAGCGATATGGTTTTCCGCGGCTATCTCGGCGCGCACGGGGTGACGGACGGGCCGGTCGGCGGCTGGGTGACCGTGGGCGACCGGGGCGCACTCGACGGTCGGCGGCTGCGGCTGTTCGGCCGGGAGGGCGATGTACTCATCCGCGGCGGGCTCAATGTCGAGCCGGCCGCGGTGGAGGCCGCGCTCACCGCGATACCGGGCGTGACCGAAGCGGCCTGCGTGGGGATCCCCGACGACCGGTGGGGTCAGATTCCGGTGGCGGCCGTCGTGCTCGAACGGGGTGCGGCCGATACCGACGAGATACGGCGCCGCCTGCGCGCGAGCCTGCCGGCTCCCAGCGTCCCGGCACGGATCCTGTCGCTGGACGGCCTCCCGCGGACGGCCCGCGGAAAGCTCGACCGTCCCGCGCTGATCGACCGCATCGGCCGGGAAACCGCTTCCGGCGGTTGAGGGGTCACGGGTGTTCGAGCCGCTGCGGCGGTTGTGCCCCGTCGTCCGCGCGGTGCTCATCGGTGGACTCGCCCGGCGCGGGCGCGAGCGGCCGGCTAGCGGATGGTCGAGGAAGCCGTCGGCGAAGTACTGCATGGAACCGCAACCGTCACAACGGTATGCGTGCTGATGGAACAGCTCCTGGCCCCATTCCGCGGGGTGCTCGGTGAGGATCCCGGCCACACCGGTGATGAAACCGTGGGCGCCGAGGTAGGTGCGCTCCCGGGCGCACCAGGGACAGGTGAGATCGACGGCGGCTCGCCGCAGCCGGATCTCGTTGTCCTGCCGCTCGATTCGTGCACGTACCCGCTCGATGTACTGCCGCGCCTGCGGCAAGGTCAGCCGCCGGGGTTCGCCGAGGTAATTGTCGTAGCCGCCGGTGGCCGTTCGCAGTTGGGCGAATTCCGCGTCCGAGCGGCGTACCTCCCGCGTGCCGCGCAGTCCGCCGTGGCTCCGATAGCTGATCTCGGCGCGGGAAATCCCCTCCGGCAGACCGGCTGTCAGCTTCACCCGTTTGGGATCGTGGGCGTCCGGCCGCGACTCGATTCCCCGTTCCGACACACCCGGAAGGATACCGGTGCCCGGCGTTTCCGGGGAGCTTGCCGGGAACGCCGCGCGGCCGCGGGAAGGGTTGTGACACGGTCCTCGACGGCCGGGCCGCCGTGGCCGCCGTCCCGTCCGATGGCGGTGTGGGCGTCCGATGACATGGGCCACATCTGGCCGGTTCCGGTTATCGAACTCGCTGGTCAGTGCCATATCCGCCGGACGTCGGGCACTGTGGCGCGGCACGGTCCGGACCAGTGGGAATCCGGGTTTTCGCGCCCGTCGCGGTGCGCGCCGAACAACGGCGTTATCCGGCAGTGACACGTTGCGGTTATGTAGCGATTGTCGTTTTCGTCTCAGAACACCTGTTGCCAAGTTTGGGTAGTTCTTTACTATAAGAGGAGTTGACGAACAGCGTTCCGGACAGTCGGGACACCGATGGCCACCGGGTTCCGGCCATCCGTTCAGGTGTTGCTCGTCGGCTCGTAATCTCTTGCTCTGCAGCGTTTTCCAGCGATGTTCGAGCTCTACGCAACCGGACGGCGCAGTTCCGGACCAGCTATCACCAGTAGTGGAGGTGCCCTCTCAGGCTTTGCTTAACCTTTACCAATACTATGGTGAAGGTTTAATGCTCGGCCCGTTGCCGTGCCGAGGACCTACTTCACCGCGAGATGCCGGTTCGCGGTCTGTGCCCGACTGGACATATTGATCGTCAACCGACCTCGGCCCCGGCCGAGTCGGCGAAGGAGAACGATGGCAACCAAGAGTCCGAATGCCCCTGTGTCACAATCTGGTTCGGACCCCGCTGAACATCCGACCGGGTCCGGATCCCGAAACCGACTGACCTCGATCCTGCGCCACGACGTACCGGCATCGATCGTGGTCTTCCTGGTCGCGCTACCGCTGTCGATCGGTATCGCGATCGCCTCCGGCGCCCCCGTGGCCGCCGGTCTCATCGCCGCCGTCATCGGCGGTATCGTGGCCGGTTCCCTCGGCGGTTCGGTCCTGCAGGTCAGCGGCCCGGCCGCCGGCCTGACCGTGATCGTCGCCGAATCCATCAACCAATTCGGCTGGCGGACCACCTGTTTCATCGTTGTGGCCGCGGGTGTCCTGCAGATCCTGTTCGGTTTGAGCCGGATCGCGCGGGCCGCGCTCGCGGTGGCGCCGGTGGTGGTGCACGCGATGCTCGCCGGTATCGGCGTCACCATCGCGCTGCAGCAGTTGCACGTGCTGCTCGGTGGTGAATCCAACAGCACGGCCTGGTCCAACATCACCGAACTGCCCGCCCAGATCATGTCCATGCACGGTCCCGCGGCCCTGTTGGGCGGGCTGGTGATCGCCATCATGCTGGGCTGGAAATACCTTCCGGAGCGGGTGAAGGTGGTGCCGGGCGCGCTGGCCGCGATCGTGGTGGCCACCCTCGTCTCGCTGGCGTTCTCCCTGGACGTCAAACGGGTCACCATCGACGGTTCGCTGTTCGACGCGATCGGCCTGCCCGAACTGCCCCGCGGCGACTGGGCGGGTGTCGCGATCATGATCCTGACCTTCGCGCTCATCGCCAGTGTCGAAAGCCTGCTGTCGGCCGTGGCCATCGACAAGATGCACACCGGGCCGCGCGCCGATTTCGACCGCGAGATGATCGGCCAGGGTTCGGCGAATGTGCTGTCGGGTCTGCTCGGCGGACTCCCGGTCACCGGCGTCATCGTGCGCAGTTCCACCAACGTGGCGGCGGGCGCGCGTAGTCGTGCCTCGGCGGTCCTGCACGGCGTGTGGCTGCTGGTCTTCTCGGTGGCCCTGGTCTCCCTGGTGGAGCAGATCCCGCTGGCGGCGCTGGCCGGTCTGCTGATCGTCATCGGCGTCCAGCTGGTGAAGCTCGCCCATATCCGGCTCGCGCACCGCACCGGTGATCTGCTCGTCTACGCGGTGACCCTGGCCGCGGTGGTGTTCCTCAATCTGCTCGAGGGCGTCCTCATCGGTCTGGCGCTGGCCTTCGCGCTACTGATCTGGCGGGTGGTGCGGGTGACAGTCGATGCCGAACAACTCGGTGGCACCGATCGCTGGCTGGTGCGGATCGACGGTTCGTGCACCTTCCTGTCGCTGCCGAAACTGTCGTCCACTTTCGCGAAAGTGCCGCAGGGCGCCGCGGTGACCGTGGAGATGACGGTGGATTTCCTCGATCACGCCGCCTACGACGCCATCAAGGACTGGACGCGCCAGCACGAGAGCAACGGCGGGACGGTCGACTTCGTGGAGATCGGCACCGCCCGGATGGAGAACGCCGAGACGGCCCCGCCCTCCCGCAGCACCGGCCGGGTGGTGCTCGACGATGTGCTCGGCCCGTGGCGGTTCGGGCGCAACGGTTCGGACGAGAACACCGAAACGGGTGGCGATCCGCTGGTGAACGGGATCGCGGCCTACCACCGCAGCCACGCCCATGTGATGCGGCCGCACTTGGACGAACTGCGTAACGGACAGGACCCGGATTCGTTCTTCCTGACCTGCTCGGACTCCCGGATCGTGCCGAACGTGATCACCAACAGCGGCCCGGGCGATCTGTTCACCGTCCGCAATGTCGGTAACCTGGTGCCCGAACACGGCGACGCGTCGGTCGAGGCGGCCCTGGTGTTCGCGCTGGAGAAACTGAATGTCCGCTCGGTAGTGGTGTGCGGGCACTCCTCCTGCGGGGCGATGGGAGCCCTGCACTCCGGTGAATCGGCCGGGCCGGGTATCGACCGCTGGCTCGAACACGGCCGGCCCAGCCTGGCGCGCTACCGGGCCGGGCATGCGGTCGGGCGGGCCGCCGAAGCCGCGGGTTACGGCGCGGTGGAGCAGCTCAGCATGGTGAATATCGCGGTGCAGCTGGAGAATCTGCGGCGCCATCCGGCGGTCGCGCGGGCGGTGGAAGAGCGCGGGGTCACCGTGTCCGGTCTGTTCTTCGATATCGCCAGTGCGCGGGTGCTCGAGGTGCGCGTCGACGGAATCGCGCCGATCGAGGAGAACGAGGGCCTGATGGAACAGCTGCAGCATCGGGAAACGGCATCCGCCGGGAAGTGACGAGCCGCCCGCCGCGATCGGTCCCGGCCGATCGCGGCGGGCCCATCGGTGCCTGCTCGTAGGCTGGTGGCTGTGGAGAACCGTTCCGACACCGTCGACAACACCCCCGGCGCGCAGACCCCGCAACGTGGTGAGCCCGGGGACAGGGGCGGAGAACACCGGTCCGCGCCGCATTTCTGGCGCGCCTACCGGGACCGGATCGCCCGGCGTCCTACCCTCGAACTCGGCTACCGGGTCGGGGTGGCGGTGGTCGGCACCGCGGTATTGGTCGTGGGTGTCATCACCATCCCGTTCCCGGGCCCCGGCTGGGCCCTGGTATTCGCCGGTATCGGCATTCTCGCCACCGAATTCGCGGTGGCGAGACGCGCGCTGGTGTGGCTGCGGGACAAGTACCGCCGAGGTATGGCCTGGTACATCTCCCGCGGTCCGCTGATGCAGGTCCTGGCGTTCCTGGCGACCTGCGCGGTGGTCGTGGCCACCCTGTGGGTGCTCGGAACGTTCGGATTGGTCGGCGACTGGATCGGAGTCGAATGGCAGTGGTTGCGCAGTCCCCTGATGTCGTGAACCCGGTGCGGGGGCGGATGCTCGTCGACGACGCGTGGCTGGCCGCGCGGATCGCGGACCTCAACGCCTCCTGGCGGACCGATTCGATGCGGGTGGGCGCCACGCTGTGGTGGTGTATGACGGCCTCCGCGCTGGTCGAGCAGGTGGTCGGGGCGCTGGCGCGGCAGCGGCCGATTCCGGAGCCGACGCTGGACCGACTGGAACTGACCCTGCGCGCCGACGGATCGGTCGAGCGAGTCCTGCTGCGCCCCGCCGCGCGTCCGCCGGGCCCGGCCCGGGTGCCGGCGAGCGTTACGGCCGGGACAGGCCGGGTGGGCGAGGCCGGTGGGGAGCCGGCCGGTACGGCCGGGCCGGGCCGGGCCGACGCGGAACGCGCGGATGTGACCGCCGATACGGCGGAGGTCGCGGCGGCGCTGCGGGCAACCCTCGGGGCGGTCATCGATCGTCTCGCCGCCGTTTCCGGGGTGCGCGAGCCCGCGCTGTGGGCGGTGGTCACCGATGTGATCGCGAGCTGGGCGGTCGACGCCGGGGATCCGGGGGTCGGGCGGCGGCTGGCCGACGCCATGGGCACCGAACTGCCCGAACCGCGGTTCGTGGAGGTCGCCGGGCGGACCTTCGTCCGGCGGGCGTCGTGCTGCCTGGTGTACGAGGCACCCGGCTGCGAGAAATGCGTGAGCTGCCCCAAACGGCGGCCCGAGGAGCGCGAAGCGCTGCTCGCCGACTACACGCGGCGGGGGTGACACGCCCGTCCCGCGGTCGCCGTCGTGACACTGCGGGCGCAGGCGCGGACCGCGCGGATGATCTCGCCCGGTCCATCGACACGTGCGGGCGGCGGTGCCGATAGCATGGTCGCCGCCGGGCTGTGCCCGGTTGACGAAGATGGAGGAGCCGTCAGGAGAGCCGGAGCAGCCGGCGCGCTGTGGCCCTCCGAGCCCTGAGCGAGCCGGAATACCCGGCCGCGGAGACCCGAGGAGAGCGCACCGTGACCACCACAGCCCCCCGCAGCCCAGTCACCCCCGTCCGGGTGCCTGCCGGGACTACGGCGGGCGCGGCGGTGCGAGAGGCGGGCCTGCCGACCAAGGGCCCGGATACCGTGGTCGTGGTCCGGGACGCCGCCGGCGCCCTCAAGGATCTGTCCTGGATCCCCGAGGTGGACACCGAGGTCACCCCGGTCGCCGCGAACACCGAGGACGGCCGCAGTGTGATCCGGCATTCCGCCGCGCATGTGCTGGCCCAGGCGGTGCAGCAGGAGTTCCCCGAGGCGGTGCTCGGTATCGGCCCGCCCATCAAGGACGGTTTCTACTACGACTTCCGGGTCGACCGGCCCTTCACTCCCGAGGATCTGGTCAAGCTGGAATCCCGGATGAAGAAGATCGTCAAGGGCGCGCAGCGGTTCGCCCGCCGGGTGGTCGAGGTGGACCAGGCGCGGATCGAACTGGCCAAGGAGCCGTTCAAACTCGAGCTGATCGGCGACAAATCCGGAATCGATGATCCGGAGATCATGGAGGTCGGCGGTAACGAGCTGACCATCTACGACAATCTCGACCCGCGCACCGGCGAACGGGTGTGGGGCGATCTGTGCCGGGGTCCGCATATCCCCACCACCAAGTTCATTCCGGCCTTCACGCTGACCCGCAGTTCGGCGGCGTACTGGCGGGGCGACCAGAACCGCGAGGGCCTGCAGCGCATCTACGGCACCGCCTGGGAATCGGCCGAGGCGCAGGACGAGTACCTGCACATGCTGGCCGAGGCGGAGAAGCGCGACCATCGCAAACTCGGCGTGGAACTGGACCTGTTCTCCTTCCCCGACGAACTGGGGTCGGGCCTGCCGGTCTTCCATCCCAAAGGCGGCATCATCCGCAAGGAGATGGAGGACTACTCGCGGCAGCAGCACGTGGAGGCGGGCTACGAGTTCGTCAACACCCCGCATATCACCAAGGCGCATCTGTTCGAGACCTCCAAGCACCTCGAGTGGTACGCCGACGGGATGTACCCGCCCATGCATCTGGACGCCGAACTCGACGAGAACGGCGCCGTACGCAAACCGGGGCAGGACTACTACCTCAAACCGATGAACTGCCCGATGCACAACCTGATCTACCGGTCCCGCGGCCGGTCGTACCGGGAACTGCCGCTGCGGCTGTTCGAATTCGGGTCGGTGTACCGCTACGAGAAATCGGGCGTGGTGCACGGGCTGACCCGGGCCCGCGGTTTCACCCAGGACGACGCGCATCTCTACTGCACCCAGGAGCAGGTGGTCGAGGAACTCACCACCACCCTGCGGTTCGTGCTGGATCTGCTGAAGGCCTACGGCCTCGACGATTTCTACCTGGAACTGTCCACCAAGGATCCGGACAAGTATGTCGGCTCCGACGAACTGTGGGACGAGGCCACCGCCACCCTGCGTCAGGTGGGTGAGGCCTCCGGGCTGGAACTTGTACCCGACCCGGGCGGCGCCGCCTTCTACGGTCCGAAGATCTCGGTGCAGACCAGGGACGCCCTCGGCCGCAACTGGCAGATGTCGACCATCCAGCTCGATTTCTTCGAACCGGATCTGTTCGAACTCGAGTACACCGCCTCCGACGGCACCAAGAAACGCCCGGTGATGATCCATCGCGCGCTGTTCGGTTCGATCGAGCGTTTCTTCGGCGTGCTCACCGAGCACTACGCCGGCGCGTTCCCGGCCTGGCTGGCACCGGTACAGGTGGTGGGTATCCCGGTGGCCGACACCTTCGTCGAACATCTCGACGGGGTGGTGGGCCGGCTGCGAGCGGCCGGAGTCCGCGCCGAGGTGGACCGCGGCGACGACCGGATGCAGAAGAAGATCTTCAACCACACCGCCCAGAAGGTGCCGTTCATGCTGCTGGCCGGGGCCCGGGATGTCGAAGCGGGTGCGGTGAGCTTCCGCTTCCGGGACGGAACGCAGGTCAACGGGGTGGCGGTGGACGACGCGGTGCGCGTGGTCGCGGACTGGGTCCGGCGACGCGACAACACCTCGCCGACCGCCGATACGGTCCGCCCCCTGGTGGACGGCGCCGGCGGTGCGCCCGAGTGATGCCGGGTCGGCCCGGGCGGGAAAGGGAATGCAGCATGAGTGAGCGCACAGCGCCGGACGGGCTGACCGGATCGGCCGAGACCGGCGTGGCCGCGGGACACGGCGATATCGTCGATCGCGGTGCGGGCGAACCGGATCGGTTGCAGCGGCTGTGGACGCCCTACCGGATGTCCTATATCGCCGAAGCCGCCACCACCGCGCCCAAGGGTGCGACCGGGCATCCGTTCACCGATATTCCCACGATGTCCGATGAGGACGGGCTGGTGGTCGCGCGTGGCGAGCAGGTGTACGCGGTGCTGAACCTGTACCCGTACAACCCGGGCCACATGATGGTGGTCCCGTACCGCCGGGTCGCGAACCTCGAGGATCTCACCGTCGCCGAAGCCGGCGAACTGATGGAGTTCACGCAGCGCGCGATCCGCACGATGAAGAAGGTGTCGCGCCCGCATGGTTTCAACGTGGGACTCAACCTCGGCGGGGTCGCGGGCGGATCGCTGGCCGATCACCTGCATCAGCACATCGTGCCGCGCTGGGGCGGGGACGCGAATTTCATCACGGTGATCGGCGGGGCCAAAGTGATGCCGCAGCTGCTGCGGGAGACGCGGGCGCTGCTGGCCTCGGCCTGGGAGGACGTGTAGGTGCTGAGCATCTTCGGGCGGGCGACCTTCGCCAAGGCCACCGCCCCACTGGGTAAGGCCCTGGTCGGCACGGGCCTCACTCCGGACGCCGTCACCCTCATCGGCACCGCCGCCTCGATCGCGGCCGCGGTCACCCTGTTCCCCACCGGGCATCTGTTCTGGGGAACCATGCTGATCTGGCTGTTCGTCATGTTCGACATGCTCGACGGCGCCATGGCCCGGGCCCGCGGCGGCGGCACCCGCTACGGCGCGGTACTCGACGCCACCTGCGACCGCGTCGCCGACGGCGCCATCTTCGGCAGCCTGGCCTGGTGGGCGGTGTACCACGAGCAGAGCAAACCGCTGTTCGTCGCCACCCTCGTGGTGCTGGTGACCTCGCAGGTGATCTCCTACGCCAAGGCGCGGGCCGAGGCCAGCGGGCTCTCCGCGGACGGCGGGCTCATCGAACGCCCGGACCGCCTGGTGATCGTGCTGGTCGGCGCCGGGCTGACCGGTATCGGGGGGCACTGGGGTATCGGCTGGCTCACCTGGGCGGTGCATGTGGCCATGTGGATTCTGGCGGTGCTCAGCATCGTGACGGTGGGCCAGCGAGTACTGGCAGTGCGCAATTCACCGGGCGCCCGGGAGATCCTGGGCGGCCCGCGTGCGGATACGGAGCAGTCGAAGTGAGTGGTTGGCGGTCCGAGCTCAGCGATCGCGGTTACGCGGCGGGCTGGCGGCTGGTGCGCGCCCTGCCGGAGCCCGCGGCGCGGACGCTGTTCGACCGCGGCGGTGATTTCGCCGCACGCAAGGGCGGCCCGATCCAGTTGCGGCGCAACCTCGCCCGGGTACTCGGCACGACCCCCGACGAGGTACCCGCCGACCTGATCCGGGCGAGTATGCGGTCCTACGCCCGGTATTGGCGGGAAGCGTTCCGACTGCCGACGATGGACCACGCCGAACTCGTGGCATCCGGTCGTATCAGGGTCGACGGGCGCGAGCATCTCGACGCCGCGCTGGCCCGGGGCCGCGGCATAGTGTTCGTGCTGCCGCATTCGGGCAACTGGGATATGGCCGGGACCTGGCTGGCGCAGAACTACGGCACCTTCACCACGGTGATGGAACGGCTGCAGCCGGAATCGCTGTTCGAGCGTTTCGTGGCCTACCGGGAGAGCCTGGGCTTCGAGGTCTTCCCGCTGACCGGTGGTGAACAGCCACCCTTCGCGACGCTGGCGCGGCGGTTGCGGGAGAACCGGATCGTCTGCCTGATGGGCGAGCGCGACCTCACCGGTCGCGGGGTTCCGGTGACCTTCTTCGGCGAGCGCACCTGGATGCCGGCGGGTGCGGCGAAACTGGCCATCGATACGGGCGCCGCGTTGATGCCGGTGCATGTGTGGTTCACCGCCGACGCGGGACGGGAGAGCTGGGTGGTGCAGACCCGGGAACCGCTCGACGTCTCGTCCGGGGTCGCCGCCGCCACGCAGGATCTGGCCGATTGTTTCGCCGAGGGTATCGCCGCCCATCCCGCCGACTGGCATATGTTGCAGCCGCTGTGGGAGACCGATCTGTCCGAGGCCCGGCTGGACCGGATAGCCGCCGAACAGGCCCGCCGTGACCCGCAGTCGCTGGAAGCCGGGGGCGAGCGCACACCATGAGAATCGGGATGGTGTGTCCGTACAGTTTCGATGTTCCCGGCGGCGTACAGGCACATGTGGTGGAGCTGGCGCAGGTCTTCCTGGAGCGCGGCCACAAGGTGAGCGTGCTGGCGCCGGCGTCGGAGACCACCGAACTGCCCGATTTCGTGGTGTCGGCGGGACGTGCGGTCGCCATCCCCTACAACGGGTCGGTGGCCCGGTTGTCCTTCGGGCCGACGGCCTACACCCGGATCCGCCGCTGGATCGAGAGCAACGATTTCGATGTCCTGCACATCCACGAACCCAACGCGCCCAGTCTGTCGATGCTGGCGCTGAAGATCGCCGAGGGCCCGATCGTGGCCACCTTCCACACCTCCACCACGAAATCGCTGGTGCTCGCGACCTTTCAGGGGGTGCTGCGGCCCTATCACGAGAAGATCAGCGGCCGGATCGCGGTCTCGGAGCTGGCGCGGCGCTGGCAGGTGGAAGCGCTCGGATCGGACGCGGTGGAGATTCCCAACGGCGTCGATGTGCAGGCGTTCCGCCGGGCGCCGCTGCTGGACGGCTATCCGCGACCCGGTGGCACCGTGCTGTTCCTCGGCCGCTACGACGAGCCCCGCAAAGGGATGCAGGTCCTGCTGGCGGCCCTGCCCGCCCTGGTCGCCCGCCACCCCGACGTCGAGGTGCTGATCGTGGGCCGCGGCGACGAGGAGCGGTTGCGCCGTGAAGCCGGCCGGCTCGCCGGGCACCTGCGGTTCCTGGGCCAGGTCTCGGATGCGGAGAAGGCCTCGGCCATGCGCAGCGCCGATGTCTACGTCGCCCCCAATCTGGGCGGTGAGAGCTTCGGGATCATTCTCATCGAGGCCATGGCCGCGGGCACCGCGGTGGTGGCCGGGGAGCTCGACGCGTTCCGGCGGGTGCTGCGTGACGGTACCGCCGGCCTGCTGGTTCCCGTCGGGGATTCGGGAGCCCTGGCCGAAGCCCTCGACACCGTGCTCACCGACGATGCGCGCCGCGCCGAGCTGATTCGGACCGCGACCCAGGTGGTCGGCTCCTACGACTGGCCGGTGGTGGCCGAACAGATCCTGCGGGTCTACGAAACCGTGGTGGTCGGCGACGTCCGGGTCCGGGTGGCCGGATGATCACCTTCTCCGCGACCACCGTTCTCGTTCTCGCCCTGATCGCCGCGGTGGTGGTGGCGGCCGGCGCCCTGGCCTACTCGACCGCCAACCGGCTCGACCGGCTGCACGTGCGCACCGACCTGGCCTGGCATGCGCTCGAGGCCGCACTGGCGCGGCGGGCCGTGGTGTCCCGGGCCGTGGCCGTCTCGCTGGCGGGCTCCGCCGGCACCGACCCCGCCGCGGACCGGCACCCCGCCGACCTGGCCCGGCGCCTCACCGTGCTCGCCGACCGCGCCGAACGCGCGAACCGGGAAGAACGAGAAACCGTCGAGAACCAGCTGGCCACCGCCCTGTCCGCGGTCGATATCGCGCGGCTGCCCCCGCAGCAGGTCGCCGAGCTCGCCGACGCCGAGGCCCGGGTGCTGATCGCGCGCCGCTTCCACAACGACGCGGTCCGCGACACCCTCGCCCTGCGTACCCGTCGCCCCGTGCGCTGGCTGCGCCTGGGCGGTACCGCACCCATGCCCACCTACTTCGAGATCGCCGAACGCGCCACCCCCGCCGCCGCGACCGGCCTCGAGGTCGACACCGTCCGCGTCTCGGCCCGGGTGGCGCTGCTGGACGAAAAGGACCGCATCCTGCTCATGCGCGGCCGGGACCCGATGATCCCCGAGGTCTCCTTCTGGTTCACCGTCGGCGGGGGTGTGGAACCCGGCGAAACCCTGCGCGCGGCTGCCGTCCGCGAACTACACGAGGAAACCGGTTACACCGCCGATCCGGACGCTCTCCGCGGCCCGCTGTGGCGCCGCGTGGCGGTGTTCCCGTTCAACGGCGACCTCATCCGCTCCGAAGAACTGTTCTTCGCCCTGCGTGTCCAGAACTTCGCTCCACAGGCCGCCGATCTGACCTATGTGGAACAGCGCTCGATCACCGGCAACCGCTGGTGCGACCCCGCCGAGATCCGCGCCCTCGACACCGCCGGGGAAACGGTCTACCCCTACCACCTCGACGAACTCCTCGCCGAAGCCGCCCACGCCGCCGACGGCGACACCGACCCGGAAGTGCGGAGTATCAGATAACCGGGCGAGGGATTGACAGCCGGATCGGGTGACGATACATTTCATCCCCTCATGGGTACTTTGTTGATCTTCCTGTAATCACATCCCGACGCGTCGAGCGCCACTTCGGTGCGCCTCCGCGTTCTCCCCACCCACCACGCCCTCCGGTTCCGTCCGGTCGCTCCGGCGTGTGGGTTCTTGTGATCCCGGCCCGGTGCCGAGACAGGAGGAATTCATGCTCACCGCTGCTCGAATCACTCTCTCCGAGGTCGGTAAACGCTACGGCGACCGCACCGTTCTCGATCGTGTGTCGCTCTCGATCCGGCCGGGTGAGACGGTCGGAGTCGTCGGCGACAACGGGTCCGGCAAGTCGACTCTGCTGAGATTGCTCGCCGGGCAGGAGCTGCCGGACAACGGCGAGGTCTGCGTTTCGGTACCCGGCGGGATCGCCTACCTGCCCCAGTCGCTCGCCCTGCCGCCGGCAGCGACCGTCGCCGAGGCAATCGATCTGGCCCTGGCCGATATCCGTGAGCTGGAGAGCCGGCTGCGCGAAGTGGAAATCGAGCTGGAGGCCGGGGGACACCCGGAAGCGGCGCTCGGTCGCTACGCGGAGTTGCTGGCGAGGTTCGAGGCGCGCGACGGCTACCGGGCCGATCAGCGCGTGGACACCGCGCTGGCGGGACTGGGACTGGCGGGTCTGGCACGGGACCGCACGCTGGGCACTTTGTCGGGCGGGCAGCGGTCCAGACTCGCGCTGGCGGCCACCCTCGCGGCCGCGCCGGAGCTGTTGCTGCTCGATGAACCCACCAACGATCTCGACGACGAGGCGGTGGACTGGCTCGAGCGGTACCTACGGGGCCACCGCGGCACCATCGTGGCGGTAACCCACGATCGGGTGTTTCTCGAGCGCATCACCGACGTGGTGCTCGAGGTCGCCGACGGCCGGGTCTCCCGGTTCGGCAACGGATACGGCGGTTATCTGCGCGGCAAAGCGGCGCAACGACAGCGGATGGCGGAGGACCACCAGCGCTGGAAACTGGAGCTCGCCCGCAACCGCAGGCTGGCGGAGTCGAATGTGGCGCGCCTGGACGCCATTCCGCGCAAACTCCCGCTGGCGGTATTCGCGGCCGGGCCCTTCCGTCCGCGCGGCCGGGACCACGGGGCACGGGCGCGAATCCGCAACGCGAAGGAACGCCTCGAGCGCCTGACCGGTAACCCGGTGGCCGCGCCACCGGAGCCGCTGACATTCACACCGGATCTGGCCGCCCACCCGCGGAGTGCGGATGGGCCGGTGGCCGAACTGGCCGGCGTGCGGGTGCCGGGCCGGTTGGAGGCCGTCGAGATGACCCTCGCGGCGGGTGAACGCCTGCTGGTCACCGGCCCGAACGGCGCCGGCAAGACCACGTTGCTCCGGCTACTGGCCGGGGAACTGGAACCCGGCAGCGGTTCGATACGGGTGCGGGGTCGCGTGGGCCACCTACGGCAGCAGGAGGTGAGGTGGCCCGCCGATATGACCGTATTGCAGGCCTTCGCCTCCGACCGGCCGTGGCATCCGCGGGAGCATGCCGACGAGCTGCTGCGCCTGGGGTTGTTCCCCCCCGATGATCTGGGGCTGCGGATCGGGGATCTCTCCTATGGCCAGCGGCGGCGCATCGAACTGGCCCGGCTGGTCACCGGTCCGCTCGATCTGCTGCTGCTCGACGAACCGACCAATCACCTGTCTCCGGCGCTGGTGGAACAACTCGAGAACGCGTTGACCGGTTTTCGGGGCACACTCGTGATCGTCACCCACGATCGCCGGATGCGCGAGCGCATGCGCGGCGCCCGCACCGAGATACGAGACGGAAGGTGCGCGTTCACGAGCGAGCCGCCCGCGCGCACAGCATGACCCGAACACCACCGACTCACGGCCGCCCCGCCCCCGGGCGGCCATCCTCGAGGGGGTGACGAACGGTTCGGCCCGCGTCTGCTGTCGGTGCTCGAAGCGCATTGTGGCGAAGCCACGAGTCTCGAGCACCGATAGCAGACGCTCAGGAGGGCCGAACCTCGAGCAGCGGAGCTGCTCCTGTGATGCAGCTCACTGGCGTGATAGGGTCGCGGACGGTTTGACACACCGTAGTTGTGTCGATTCGGTGTGTGGAGGTGAAGACGTTGTCCTACATCCTGTTCGATTACCTGCTCCCGATTCTGGGCCCCGGAGCCGCGGAGTACTGGGCGAAACTGCTCGTGGTCAATCCGATCTGATTCGGTTTCGCTGTCTGCCCGCCGGGCCGGTTTCCACCGGTCCGGCGGTCGTGTTTTCCGGTCCAGTCTTTCCGCGATATCGGATAAGCCCAGGTGGTTAGCAGTCCAGTGCGCTCTCACTGGCTATGAAGGTCGATTTCCGGTCCACCTAGAATCGTGGTGTTCATCGAGGATCGACCGAGGCAACAGACACAGGAGCTGCCGTGACCACGCCCCAGACCAACCCGACCGACGCCACCCGCGAGGCGGGTACCGCCCGCGTGAAGCGCGGTATGGCCGAGATGCTCAAGGGCGGGGTGATCATGGATGTCGTCACCCCGGAGCAGGCGAAGATCGCCGAGGACGCCGGCGCCGTCGCGGTGATGGCGCTGGAGCGGGTGCCCGCCGATATCCGCGCGCAGGGCGGCGTCTCCCGGATGAGCGATCCGGACATGATCGACGGGATCATCGAAGCCGTCTCGATCCCGGTCATGGCCAAGGCCCGGATCGGGCATTTCGTGGAGGCCCAGGTGCTCCAGAGCCTCGGCGTCGACTACATCGACGAATCCGAGGTGCTGACCCCCGCCGATTACGCCAACCACATCGACAAGTGGAATTTCACGGTGCCGTTCGTCTGCGGCGCCACCAACCTCGGTGAGGCGCTGCGCCGGATCACCGAAGGCGCGGCCATGATCCGGTCCAAGGGCGAGGCCGGTACCGGTGACGTCTCCAACGCCACCACCCATATGCGCAAGATCCGGCAGGAGATCCGTCGGCTGACCACGCTGCCCGCCGACGAACTCTATGTCGCGGCCAAGGAACTACAGGCGCCCTACGAACTGGTCAAGGAGATCGCCGAGACCGGGAAACTGCCCGTCGTGCTGTTCACCGCCGGTGGTATCGCCACCCCGGCCGACGCGGCCATGATGATGCAGCTGGGCGCCGAAGGTGTTTTCGTGGGCTCGGGGATCTTCAAGTCCGGTAATCCGGAGCAGCGCGCCGCCGCGATCGTGAAGGCCACCACCTTCTACGACGACCCCGATGTGCTGGCCAAGGTGTCGCGCGGGCTCGGTGAGGCGATGGTCGGCATCAACGTCGACGAGATCCCGCAGCCGCACCGGCTCGCCGAACGCGGCTGGTGATCGTCGCGGCACCGGGCGCGGGCCGGTGAATCGGTAGCCGCCGGATGGAACTCCGGCAGTTGCGGTACTTCGTCGTGCTCGCCGAGGAACTGCTTTTCGGCCGTGCCGCCGAGCGGTTGTTCATCACCGCGTCCACGCTCAGTCAGCAAATGAAAGCGCTCGAGCGTGCGCTGGGCGCCCCGCTGGTGCTGCGCGGCCGCCGGGTCGAAATGACCCCGGCCGGTGCGGCGCTGCTGGAATCGGGGCGCGAAGTGCTGCGGGCGGCCGACGACGCGGTCCGGTCGGCCCGCCGGGCGGGCGGGGTCGACGATCCGCGGTTGCGGCTGGGACTGGTGAACGGGGCCCCGCCCTGGTTACCCGCCCGATTCGGTGCGCTGGCGGAGGCCGCCGTGCCCGGTACCCGTACGGTCCTGATCGGCGGCCCCACCGCCGATCAGGCCCAGCTGCTGGGGTCCGGCGCGGTCGATCTGGCGTTGCTGCGGGCCCCGGCCCCGCTACCCGCGGCATTCGCGCAACGGCCGGTGGCCACCGAGGAGCTCGGGATTCTGCTGGCCGCTACCCATCCGCTGGCCGGTCTGCCGAATCCGGGCCCCGGCGAGCTGGCGGATCAGGAGCTGATCCTGTTCTCCCGGGAAGTGGCCCCCGGGTTACACGACCGGCTGCTCGGTGAACTGCGGGCGCGCGACGTTCGGATGCGGCTGAGCGAGACCGTCCTCGGGCATGCCCAGATGCTGTCGGTGCTGCCGTCCCGCGACGACGCGGTGGGGCTGGGCTCGGTTCGCGCCCGGCGTCCCGATCTGGTCTGGCGGCCGTTCCCGGGCGGTCCGCTGATCGTCACCTACGTCGCCGCGTGGGCTCGCGACACCCGTCATCCGGTACTGCGCGGCCTGCTGGAATCGCTACCGGACGGGGTGTTCACCGCACCCACCGGCACCTGAGCGCCGAACCCGCGAGCGGTCCACCAGCGGTATCAGCGGGCGGCGAACGGTGGTGTGCGATTACCACATGGACTCGCGGTCGCACCGATGGTCGGCTGGGTGTCATGACAGCAGAAACGACAGCGCCCGAACGGGTCGTCATCATCGGCGGCAGCTCGGGAATGGGACTCGCGCTCGCCGGTTCCCTGGTGGGAACGGGGGCCGAGGTGGTGATCGCGGGACGGTCGGCGGACCGTTTGGACTCCGCCGCCGCGACCCTCACCACCGGCCCCGGAAAGGTCCACACCCGGCAGCTCGACATCACCCGCGAAACCGAGGTCGAGGCGGTGTTCGCCGAACTCGGCCCGGTCGACCACGTGGTGGTCACCGCCGCGGACGTCCAGGGCATGTACGCACCGATCCGCGCCTTCGACCCGGCCGTGACCCGCACTCTCGTCGACACCAAACTGTTCGGCCCCGCGCTCGTGGCCAAACACGCCGTCCTGAACGCGGGCGGGTCGCTCGTGTTCACCTCGGGTATCGCGGCCTACCGGCCCGGCCCGGGGTCGGCGATGGTCGCCGCCGTCAACGGCAGCCTGGCCTCGCTCGCCTACGCCTTGGCGCTCGAACTCGCACCCACCCGTGTCAATGTCATCTCACCGGGCTGGGTGGACACTCCGATCTGGCAGTCGATCGGGGGCGGCGACCCCGTGCAGCGGCACCGTGACATGGCGGCCAGGTTGCCGGTGGGGCGGATCGGGCGTCCGGAGGATATCGCCGCCGCGGTCCTGTCCCTGATCCACAATCCGTTCATCACCGGCACCGTCCTGCACGCGGATGGCGGCCACCGGTTGTGCTGAGTCTATGGAGCAGCTCCGCTGCTGGAGGGTCGGGCTGTGTCTTTGGAGCAGCTCCGCTGCTCGAGGTTCGGCCCTACTGAGCGTCGGCTGTCAGCACTCGGGACTCGCGGCTGCGCCGCATGCGCTTCGAGTGCTGACAGCCGACGCGGGCCGAACCGTTTTCCGGGGGGTGTTGGGCTCGGCTCGGTGTGGGGTGGTCAGGTGGTGTCGGTGCGCAGGGCCGGGCGGTGGGGGTGGTCCCAGCGGACGAAGTAGTCGGGGGGCTCGGGGTGGTCGCGGTCGTGGGTCAGGAGGGCGGGGACGGTCCAGGCGTCCTCGCGGGGGGTGCGGCGGGTGAGGGCGGCGGGGGTGAGGTCGAGCTTGACGGTGAGGTCGAAGGGCAGGGCGCGGCCCAGCAGCATGGGGCCCGCGACGAACAGGACCGTGGCGGGCAACGCCGTGCGTGGGCGGGCCCGTGCGGATCGGTCGGCGGTTTCGTCCCACAGGGCGGGCAGCCAGGCGCCGTCGCGGTGGAACGGATCCAGTACTTCGCGCCGCAGGGCCGGGTAGTCGAACCAGCCGGTGCGATAGGAGATCTCGTCGCGGCCGAATTCCATGCGCAGTGAGGCGGGCCGGACGAAATCGTGCATCGTGACCACATCGGCGGGCCGGCCGTCGGCGTGGACCCGGCGTGCCACCCGGCGCGCGAAATCCAGTGGGGCGGCGGCATCGGCGCCGTCCACGGCGACCACCCGATGGCCGTCCCGCGGCCGCAGCCGTTCGGTCAGCAGCTCGGCGAGGGCATCCGGAGTTATCGGTGTGAAGCGCGGCACCGGACCATCTCAGCAGGTCCCGCCGGGCAGCGGTGACAGGGATTACCCGCGACCGAATCAGGGAAATCGGACCGCTCGGGATAATCTCAGCGGATGGCGACTATCGAAGAGGCGCTGGAGATCGAACGCCTCGAGCGCGATATCTTCCGC
>NZ_JBSFRU010000017.1:0-40300 GCF_053589395.1 Nocardia sp. NPDC003345 | reverse complement strand
CCAGCAGGGTGTAATCGCTGCCCGCGTGGTCGGGGTCGGCGGCGTCCATCATGAGGGTGAACACCGCGACGGTCGCGGCGCCGCCGAGGATGTGTTCGGCCATGCTCGCGGTGACGATCAGGGGGAATCCGCCGATCCCCGCGGCCGCGACCAGGTAGAGCGCGAGGCTCGTGGTCTGGGTGACGCCGCCGATCAGCAGGGCATTGCGCCGGCCGTACCGGAAACACAGCCAGCCGCCCACGCCCGCGCCCGCCAGGGCGCCGGCCGAGGACAGCGCACCTTTGATCAGGGCTATCTGCCCCAGGGTGAGGCCGGTATCGGACATGAAAGGGCCGACCATCGCCGAACCCATCGAATCGCCGAATTTGAACCCGCCGATCAGCAGGATTAACACGACCATGCCCGGCTGCCGCAGCCGCTTCCACCAGCCGATCGTCAGGCGGCCGGGGCTCGCCGGCGCCTTGTCCGAGGTGCTGCGGATCGTGGTGCGCGGCGACCACCACACCGGAATCGCGGTGAGCAGCAACAGCATCGACATCGCGATGAACAGGGTTCGCCAGCCGGCGAGCGCGAACAACCACAGCAGGGCGCCGCCGCCGACGATCATGCCGATCCGGTAGGCGCCGACCTGGATCCCGTTGCCCAGGCCGCGCTGCCGGGGTCCGAGGAGCTGGACGGCGAGACCGTCGGTCGCGATGTCCTGGGTCGCGGAGATCGCGTTGACCACGGCGATGCCGATCAGCAGCCAGCGCAGCGACGAGGACAGGTCCAGGCAGGCCAGCCCCAGTGTCACCGCCGAGGCGGTGAGCTGCAGCGAAAGCAGCCATTGCCGGCGGGTGCCGTACTGGTCGACATAGGGCGCCCACAGGAATTTCAGCGCCCAGGGGGCGAACAGGACTCCGGTGGCGCTGATCTCGATCAGCGAGAAACCGGATTCCCGCAGCACCACGGGCAGTGCCTGGGTGAAGAACCCGTACGGCAGGCCCTGCGCGAAATAGAGGGCGGCCAGCAGAACCAGGGTCCCGGCGGAAATCGCGCCGGGGCGGGCCATGGTTCGCATGCGGTCATCCTGGCAGATCCGCGGCGGTCGCACCGGCGGCGGTTCACCGGGGAGGCGGCGCGGCCGGTCCGCAGAAAACTCTGTACAATGTACGTAGTTAGACCGACGGAGGGATCAGCATGAAGGTCATGGAGTCGATTACCTGTTTCAACGTCACGGATGTCGCGCGGGCGTCCGAATTCCTGACCGGCCATTTCGGGTTCACCGAGATGTTCGCGGCGGATGGGTTCGCGTCGCTGGCGGGGCCCGGCGAGGTGCGCGTGGCACTGCATCGCCGGGGACTCGAGTTCATGCCCGAGAAGTTCCGGGATCAGCCCAGCTCGGGTGTGATCCTGGCATTCCGGATCGACGATCTGGACGCCGAGGAGCGGAGGTTGCGGGCCGAAGGAGTGAACTTCCTGCTGCCGCTGACCACGCAGGATTGGGGTGAGCGGGCATTGCTGGTCGAGGGACCCGACGGGATCGTGGTCGAGTTGTGTGATTTCCCCGACGGGGCGCCCGCGTAGCCGGACCTACGCCGACGCCCGGTCGGGATGGATCACGCCTCGGGAATGGGACGGCTGAAATCGGCCAGCGTGACGGCCTCCGGTTCGGGGCCGCCGCGCCGGCCCGTCTCCAGCGCGTCGAGGGCGGTGAGTTCGGAATCGGTGAGCTCGAAATCGAAGACGTCGATGTTCTCGGCGATCCGCGCGCGTTTCGTGGACTTCGGAATCACCGAACGGCCCTGCTGCAGGCCCCAGCGCAGCAGTACCTGGGCGGGCGACTTGCCGTGGGTCTCGGCGATGCCGGTGACCACCGGATCCTCGAGGACGTTCCTGCGGTGCTCGCCCCACCCCGGGTAGAAGGTGATCCCGCCGATCGGTGACCACGCCTGGTTGAGGATGTCGTGCTTGTCGTCGAACTCGAGCACGTCGCGCTGCTGGAAGTAGGGGTGGATCTCGAGCTGATTGACCGCCGGGACCACCGAGGTGGCATCGAGCAGGCCGGTCAGGTGCTCGACCATGAAGTTGCTGACACCGATGGCGCGCACCGAGCCGTCGGCCAGGAGTCGTTCCAGGGCGCGGTAGGCGCCGAGGGTCCGGTCGAAATCCGAGGGCAGGGCCTGGTGCAGGATGAGCAGATCGATCTGGTCGACGCCCAGTTTGGCGGCGCTCTTCTGGAAACCGTGCAGGGTCTCGTCGTAGCCGAAGTCGTCGATCCAGATCTTGGTCTCGATGAAGACCTCCGCACGTGGCACCCCGGAATCGCGGATGGCCTGCCCGACCTCGCGTTCGTTGCCATAGGCCGCGGCGGTATCGATATGCCGGTAGCCGAGGTCGAGCGCGGCCGACACCGCCGCGACAGTTTCCTCCGGTGGGGTCTGGTAGACGCCGAGCCCGAGTGCCGGCATCTGGACGCCGTTGTTGAGAGTGAGCGTGCGCATCGGCGGAACCTTTCTTCGGATGGGCGGGTCCGGTGACGCCGGGCGAACCCGGGCGCCCTCTCCGTGTAACGCGCGTCGCGGCCGTGGTGATCCTGGCCGGTCCCGGTATCAGTCCGCGACCCGGACCGTGCGCGCCTTGCGGAGCTTTCCGTGGAACCGGTCACCGACCTCGTAGTCGACGCGGACTCCGGCGCGGATCGCCGACAGATCGCCGTCGAACTCGTGCTCGGAGAACCACACATCTCCGGCCGGGTCGGCGATGGCGCCGACGAACCAATAACCCAGCCACCAGCGTATGACTCCGTCGAGCGAGTCGTCCGGCCGACGCGCGACACCCGCGGAACCGTAGGGGATCACCACGGTGGGCTCGTTCTCCCGATACCACCCGGTGTCCCCGGGGACCAGCGGCTGATCGCCATGGCCACGATCTTCGGGCCAGATCATCGCGGTCCGTGACAGGACATCGTCCTGGATATGGCTGGCCAGCTGACACGCAACAGATTCCGGCGTGACCCCGGTGGCGGGGCGATATCCCATCTCGACTCCGAGATCGGGAATCCGGATACCGATGGACCTGCCCAGGCGCTCATCGACATCGGCGTCGACCAGCACGTGCAGACCGAGTGCATTTGCCAAGTCATCGGCAACCAGCTGTGCCCCGGCAACAGCGCTGGACGCGATCATTTCAGCGATTTTGCCACACCTCCTATGGAATCCGGCAGCGGTTGAGCGGAGTCACATACAGGTTCCTGCCTGCGGCGTGGGCCGCTTCGACGTGGAACACATCACCCGAGGCATATCGGGTGGTTCCGTCGCGGTAGCGACGAAACGCCGAATGCAGGTTGTCGTCTTTGATATTCCATTGTGCGCCTTCGGGCGCTCGGCCGTTGATGAACACCGTCCAGTCGTAGCGGCCCGGAACGTCGGCTTGGACGTTGATGAACCACGCCCAGCTGATGACCCCGATGGGGTCGCCGTCGTTGGACGGTCTCGTGTCGACCGTCAACTTGCCCCACTCTGTGGTGACCACGTAGTTACGGCAATCCGGAAGGCTTTGCGCGCGCACAGGACCCGCCCCGGCAAGTGCGGCTGTGAGAATCCCGAGAAGCAACGCACCGGACCGACCGAGCCGACTGTTATGCATCATGCTGTACCCCCATTACTTCGACGCATCGAGGTTTCGATGCGTCGAATGATCTGACGGGACATGACTCGGTGCAGTTCCCCATCCAAACTGTGATATGCATCACTCTGATGCTCTATGTGATGTCAGCGTGAAGCCGGCTCGCGCCGCCCGGGCCATATCGCGCTGTCGACCTGCGCCCGGCTGACGGGAGGGCCGGGTCAGGAGCAATCGCCCGGTTCGCCGGTTTTCACGACCGACAGGACCGCGTCGCCCTCGCCGACCGGCAGGCCGGCGGCGGGATTCTGGCCCACCACAATCCAATTGCGGTCCAGGATCTGTCTGCGCCCGGCTCCGGTCGCGTCCTCGCTGCGGGAGAAGAAGACTCCCGCGGCCTGGATCCGGTCCTGGGCGTCCTGCAGATTCATGCACAGCACGTCGGGCATGGGGACGGCGACGGAATCGCTGCGGCCGGGGGAGCCGGCGACGGGTGCGGGTTGTTCGGCCGCCGCGACGGGGGCGGTCCGCGCCGGTGGTACGGCGGTTTTCGCATCGGCGGTCTGCGTTTCCGCCGCCCCGCACGCCGTGGCCGTCACTGCTGCCGCGATGACCAGGTATGCCGCGATTCTCTGCATGCTCTTCCCTTCACCCGCAATTCCAATGTGACTCAGGTCACCGTTGAATCGCGGGTGGGTGGACAGGGCGTTACAACCGAACCCGGTGTGACGGCCGATATCCGGGATTCGGGCGCGTCAGATCCGCTCCGGCCGCCCGGTGGTGGCCGCCATCTCGTATTCCCGCACCTCGTTCGCGGCGCGCTCACCCGACCGCACCGCCCCGTCGACCCAGCCGCACATGACCGCGGAACTCTCGGCCCCCGCCCAGTGGACGAGCCCGCACGGCGGGCGCAGGGCCGGACCGAACTGGGTGAGCACACCGGTGGGGGCGTGACTGAGCATGCCGCCGCCGGAATAGCGCTCGACGCTCCAGTCCTGCTCGATGTAGTCGCCGGGGGTGCGGGCCCGGTCGCCGAAGCGTTCGGCGAGTGCTTCGAGGATCGCGTGCCGCCGTTGGGCGGCGTCCAGCGCGCCCACCCGCCGCGCGGTGGGGCCCTCGGTGATGACGCACAGGATGCCGGGAGTGCCGGTATCGGTGCAGGCGTCGAGGGTGATGGTGGCCGGTGAACCCGGGGCGGCCGACTGCCCGGACAGGCCGTCGGCCCGCCAGAACGGTTCGTCGTAGACGACGGAGGTCTTGATGATGGCGCCGCTGGGCATCCGCTGGTGCAGGAAGGAGCGGTCGACGGGCAGCATCGGTTCGTAGTGGATCTGGCTCGCGATCGCCAGCGGGACCGCGACGATCGCACGCCGGGCACGCACCACGCGGTCGACCGCGTGCACGCTCACCCCGGCCCGGTCCTGCTCGATGCGGTGCACCGGCCGCGACGTCACGATCGCGTCGCCGAGTTCGGCCGCCATCGGGCGATAGACGGCCCCCATGCCGCCGACCGGCCGCGAATCCTGGGCGCCGTCCTCGACGCCCAGCACGAACGCCGGACCGCCCCCGGACGCCATCTGATACAGCGCGAACAGCAGTGAGACCTCGGAGCCGGCGGAGGTGTAGGCGCCGGCGAGGGCGGTTTCCAGGAGTTCGTGGGCGGCCTTCGACACGACGTGGGTGTTGAGCCAATGCTCGAGGGTGATGCGGTCCCAGCGGTGGGCCTGGTCCGCGGTCCAGGGGGCGTCGAGCGGGATCGTCTTGCACAGATGACCCAGGTCGAGCAGGGCCGCGCCGAGGTTCATCGCCACCCACGGGCTCATCGACCACGGGATGGTGCCGGTGTAGCGGTGCTGTGTGCCGCCGACGAGCATCATCGCCTCACCGCCGGTGTACTGCTTGTAGGTGGGGACCCCGTATTCCTTCATCAGGGCGCGGATCCGGTCCTGGCCGGGGCCCACCCAGGCACCGCCCCGGTCGATCCAGGATCCGTCGGCGCGGTTCTCGGTGCAGGTGCGCCCGCCGAGCCGGTCGCGAGCCTCCAGCAGCAGCACCGAATGCCCGGCCTGTTTCAGCCGTAGCGCGGCCGTGAGTCCGGCGAACCCCCCGCCGATTACACAAAAGTCGACGTCGGTCATGAGCGCCGCCTCGAGTCGAAGGTGTGTACGAGGCCGCCGCGTGGGCGGGGCGTACTACGGAACGCACCGGGAGAGCGAGGTGCGAGATCACGAACGCATCGGATTCGAACATCGAGTTGTACGGCAATTCTAGAGCAGCGTGTGCGCGGCGAGGGCGGGATATCGGACCGCAAGGCTTCCGCGAGGCGGTGCTCGGCCGCCGGGTTTCGATCCCGGTGACGGAAACGGTGGGCATGCACCGGGCGGGGGTGGTTTCGTCTCCCCTGATCATCAGGTCGAGCGAAAGGCCCTGGTTATGACTGTCGACTACGCCTCCGGCACCCGGACCGCCCCGCGGGTGACCCGGCTCGGTACCCATATCGGCGCGCGGATCGACGGGGTCACGCTGGGCGGCGATCTGGACGCCGGGGCCGTGGCCGCGATACGGGCGGCGCTGCACGAGCACAAGGTGATCTTCTTCCGCGATCAGCACCATCTCACCGAGGACGGGCAGTACGAGTTCGCGCGGTTGCTCGGCGTGCCGACCACCCCGCATCCGACCGTCGCCTCGGCCGGTGTGAAGAGCCTGGCGATCGACTCCCGGCAGGGCCGGTCCAACAGCTGGCATACCGATGTGACCTTCGTGGACCGGGTGCCGCAGGCCTCGATCCTGCGGGCGGTCACGCTGCCGAGCTACGGCGGGTCCACGACCTGGGCGTCCACGGTCGCGGCGTACAACGCGCTACCGGAGCCGCTGAAACGGCTGGCCGAGGGGCTGCGCGCGCGGCATACGAACCTCTACGACTACGCGGCCACCGCCGACGACGATCCGGACGACGGGGCGAAGGCGTATCGGCGGGAATTCGAATCGCGCTATTTCGAAACCGAGCATCCGGTGGTGGAGGTTCATCCGGAGACAGGGGAACGCGCGCTGCTGCTGGGGCATTTCGTGAAACAGATCGTCGGCCTGACCGGTGACGAATCGCGGACACTGTTCCGGCTCTTCCAGGATCGGGTGACGCGCCTGGAGAACACCACCCGGTGGAACTGGTCGCTGGGCGATGTCGCTATCTGGGACAACCGGGCCACGCAGCACTACGCGATCGACGACTACGACGGCAGCGAACACCGCCGGCTGACCCGCATAACCCTGGCCGGGGAGATCCCGGTGGGCGTCGACGGTGTGGCGAGCACGGTGATCGCCGGTGACGCCGGGAGCTACTCGTCCGCCGCGCCGTTGCAGCGTGCAGCGTGAAAGAACCTGCCCCCGGCCGAAATCCGCGGCCGGGCGCCGCATGATCGAACCGCCTCGACCGCCGGGCCGGCGCCGGCTCGACAGCGGTGTATCCGCTCATCCGGCACGGCCGGAGTATCTGTGTCAGAGTGTTTTCGGTGGCACCGTGACCTCGGGTATCCCGGGGGAATCGCCCGCCGCGCGCCGTCCGGGGCCGGACGCCCGGTATCCATTAGTCTCGGGGGCTCGCGCGTTCGGCGATCACTACGCCACCCGGGCCGGCCGGTAATCGGATGACGAGGGGAATCCCGTGAATCTATGGAGTTACCTCCAGGGCCGGGGGGAGACGCTGGCATTCCTCACCTATCAGCATGCGTCCCTGGCCTTCCAGACGGTGCTGGCGGGGACCGTCGTGGCCGTGCTGATCGCGATCGCGGTGTACCGGCTGCCGCTGATGTCCTCGCTGACGCTGACCTCGAGCCGGGTCGCGCTGACGATCCCGTCGCTGGCGCTGCTGGCGTTGCTGCTGGTGCCGTTCGGCCTGGGTGTGGTGCCCTCGTTCCTGATGCTGGCGTTCTTCGCGATGCTGCCCGTGATCGGTAACGCGATCGTGGGCCTGCGGTCGGTACCGGCCTCGGTGATCGAATCCGCCCAGGGCATCGGGTTCTCGCGGTGGCGGATCCTGTTCACTGTGGAACTGCCGATCGCCTGGCCGGTGATCCTCACCGGGATCAGAGTCTCCACCCAGATGATCGTCGGGGTCGCGGCGATCGTCGCCTATGTACTCGGACCGGGCCTGGGATCGCTCATCTTCAACGGGCTCTCACGTCTCGGCGGCGCCAACGCCCTCGAGATGGCGCTCACCGGAACCGTTCTCATCGTTGTCATCGCGTTGGTGTTCGACGCGCTGCTGGTCCTGCTCGGACGCCTCACGATCGCAAAGGGATTGTCATGATGCGATACCTCCGCCAATGCTGCGGCCCGCGCGGACCGCACGCACCCGCTTCGAAGGAGGCGCTGTGACCGAGGTGACCGACCGGCCGGCCCCGGGAACGCCGGAACGCAATGTGACCGGTGCGGCCATCCGCCTGGACGGTGTGGTCAAACGCTTCCGCGGCCAGGAGAAACCCGCGGTGCAGCGCCTGGACCTGGAGATCGAGGCGGGCCATATGGTCGCGTTCGTGGGGCCTTCCGGCTGCGGTAAGACCACCACCCTCAAGATGATCAACCGGCTGATCGAACCGACCGAGGGCCGGATCCTCATCGACGGCCGCGATGTCACCAGGGAGGATCCCGATAAACTGCGGCAGTCGATCGGGTATGTGATCCAGTCCGGCGGGCTGTTCCCGCACTGGACGGTGGCCCGCAATATCGGCGCCATCCCGCGAGTGCTCGGCTGGGACAAGAAACGGATCGCCGAACGCGTCGAATACCTGCTGGACCTGGTCGGTCTGGACCCCGCCGTCTACGCCGACCGGCTGCCGAAGGATATGTCGGGCGGGCAGCAGCAGCGGGTCGGGGTGGCGCGGGCGCTGGCCGCCGATCCGCCGGTCCTGCTGATGGACGAACCGTTCGGCGCGGTCGATCCGATCACCCGGGCACGGTTGCAGGACAGCCTGATCGGAATCCAGCACGAACTCGGCAAGACCATCGTGATCGTCACCCACGATTTCGAGGAGGCCACCAAACTCGGCGACAAGGTGCTGATCCTCTCCGAGGGCGGCAAGGTCGAGCAGTACGCGCGGCCGGAGGAGATCCTCACCGATCCCGCGACCCCGTTCGTGGAGGAATTCGTCGGGTCGGGGGCGAAACTGGCCTATCTGACCGTGCAGCGGGTACGCGATGTGGAATCCGACCCGGTGGTGACCGCCCGGATCGGCGAACCGGCGCAGACGGTGATCGACCGGGCGCGGGCCGCCGGGCACACCTGGGTCGTGGTGGTCGACGCGGCCGGACGGCCGCGGTCCTGGCCCACCATCACCGAACTGGCGACCAAACCGGAGGTCTCCGACTTCCTGGACCGGCGGCTGCCGGTGGTGGCGCGATCCTCCACGCTCAACGACGCGCTGGACGCCATGCTGGCGACCAGCCAGGGCGCGACGCTGGTCACCGACGGGCGCGGCGCGGTGGTGGGGTCGCTGAGTATCGGCCGGGTCACCGATCTGATCCGCGACCAGCTCGCGGAGATACGCGACGACGCGGCCGATATCTCCTATACGACCTACGTCGACGGCACCGATCCCGCCCCGACCCCGGTGGTGGCGGCCGACGACGAACCACCGGCCGCGACCGATCCCGTAGGCGATTCCGCCGACGCCCCCGGCGAGAACGGGAAGGCCGGCCCGTCGTGAACCGGCTGCGGCGGCTGCCGATCGACGTCTGGTTCGAACCGCTGATCATCGCCGTGGTGGGGATCGGCTACATTCTCTGGTACCGCTCGGCGACCCTCACCCCCACCGAAGCCGCCTCCCTGGGCTGGTCCAGCCTGCAGACCACGATCCTCGAACACATCAAGCTCACCGTGACGGCGACGGTGATCGTGGTCGTCATCGCCATCCCGCTGGGTATCGCGCTCACCCGGCCCACGCTGAAACGGTTCGAACCGCTGGCGGTCAATATCGCCAATATCGGCCAGGCGGCGCCCGCGGTCGGCCTGCTGGTGCTGTTCACCTTCTGGCTGGGTACCGGATTCCGCACGGCGATCGTCGGTCTTGTGGTGTACGCGGTCCTGCCGATCCTGCAGAACACGATCGTCGGGTTGCGGCAGGTGGATCAGCGCACCATCGAGGCGGCGCGCGGTATCGGATTCTCGGGTGCGCGCACGCTGCTCCAGGTGGAACTGCCGCTGGCGGTACCGGTGATCCTCAACGGGGTGCGGACCGCGCTGGTGATCCTGGTCGGCACGGCCACACTGAGCACCTTCATCGGCGCCACCAGCCTCGGCACGCTCATCACCACCGGCGTCACCCTGTTCCTGCCCAAACTCCTGATCTCCGGCGCGGTGCTGGTCGCGCTGCTGGCGTTGATCATCGATTGGCTGGGCAGGCTCGTCGAACTGGCCGCGACCCCGCGAGGTGTGTCATGAGAGCGTCACGTGGCCGGTTGGTCACCCTGATCGGTGTCCTCGCCGCGACCGTATCGCTGCTGGCGGGCTGCGGTCTGGTGAGTTCTTCCGGGACGTTCCACGACGCCCGGCTACCCGACGGCGCGCGGCCACTGGACGGGGCGAAACTCACCGTCACCTCGAAGAGCTTCACCGAAGGCGTACTGCTGGGCAAGATCACCGCCACCTATCTGGCCGCGGCCGGTGCCGATATCGCCGATCTGACCGGTGCCCCCGGTTCCGCGTCCTCGCGGCAGGCCCAACTCAACGGCGACGCCGATATTCTCTGGGAGTACACCGGAACCGGCTGGGTCACCTACCACAATCAGACCGAGACCATCTCCGACCCGCAGGAACTGTGGCAGCGGGTGCACGATATCGAGAAGCGCGAGAACGGCCTGGAGTGGCTGCCGCCGGCCAACTTCAACGACACCTACGCGTTCGGCGCCGCCACCCCTACCGCCGAACGGCTCGGGGTGAAATCGCTCTCGGAGGTCGCCGCGCTGCCGGTGGCCGAGCGGACCTTCTGCGTGGACGACGAATTCTTCAGTCGCTCCGACGGATTCGTGCCGATGCTGGAGAAGTACGGCATCCCGTACAACGATCCGAACGGCGTCCCGGCCGGGAATGTCACCCGGATGGACGCCGGAGTGGTGTACACGGCCACCGCCAAAGGCCAGCCGTGCAATTTCGGGATGATCTACACCACCGACGGCCGGGTGAAGAACCTGAATCTGGTGGTGCTGGAGGACGACAAGAAATTCTTCCTGCCCTACAGCGGCACCGCGGTGGTGCGGGAAGAGGTGATCGAGCAGTATCCGCAGCTGCGGGAACTGCTGGGCACCATCTCGCAGCGCCTCACCGACGATCTGATGCAGGAACTCAACGGCCGCGTCGATATCGACGGTGAGGATCCGGCCGATGTCGCCTACGACTGGCTGAAGAGCGAAGGGCTGGTCGTCGATCCGTGAGCGGTGACGTTGCCGCGGGCCGGGATCGCCAACGGTCGCGAGAGGTGTTGCCGGTCTTGTAGGTTGGCGGCTATGGAATCGAGGGCCGACCTCAACGAGCACGAACCGCACGTGGCGCGGATGTACGACTACTACCTCGGCGGCAAGGACCACTATCCCGCCGATGCCGAGGCCGCCGAGCAGGTGCTGGCCGCGCTGCCCGATGTCCGGCTCGCGGCTCAGCAGAATCGCGGTTTCATCCACCGGGCCACGCGGTTCCTCGCGGGCGAGGCGGGGGTGCGCCAGTTCCTCGATATCGGCACCGGAATCCCCACCGAACCGAATCTGCACCAGGTCGCCCAGGAGATCGCCCCGGAAGCGCGGGTGGTCTACGTGGACAACGATCCCGTCGTGCTCGCCCACGCCCGGGCCCTGATGGTCGGCACGCCCGAAGGCCGCACCGATTACATCCAGGCCGACGCCACCCGGCCGGAGGAGATCCTGGAAGCCGCGCGCCGCACCCTTGATTTCGACCGCCCCATCGGGCTGTCGGTGATCGCGCTGCTGAATTTCGTGCCCGGCGCCAACGATGTGACCGAAACGCTGGTGAACGCGCTGCCACCGGGTTCGTATCTGGCCATGACGTATCTGACCGGCGATTTCGATCCCGAGGGGGTCGCGGCGACGGCGGCTGTCTACCGGGAGCGCGGGCTGTTCTGCGAACCACGCGACAAGGCCGGGGTGGCCACGCTGTTCGAGGGGCTCGAACTCCTCGAACCGGGACTCGTGCCGATCCATCGGTGGCGTCCGCCGATCGAACCCCCGGAGTCGATGGACAAGAAGATTCCGGGGTACGCGGGCGTCGCGCGTAAACCCTGACGATCGGGCCGGTTCCGGCCCGGCGGTACGCGGCCGCGGTCACCGACTCTCCGCACCGGTTGGCCGGTTTCGTGGGCCGGATCCGGATCATCTGTAACGGAACTATCATGGGGTCATGACCGCTATGGCCCCTGTCGCCGCCCAGCCGGACCTGTCCTTCCTGCTGGACCGCACCAGTCATGTCCTGCGCAGCCGGATGGCCGTCGCGCTGGGCGAGATCGGGCTGACCGCCCGTATGCACTGTGTGCTGGTCCATGCCTTGGAAGAGGAGCGAACCCAGGCTCAGCTGGCGGCCATCGGCGATATGGACAAGACCACGATGGTGGTCACCGTCGACGCGCTGGAGAAGGCCGGTCTGGCCGAGCGTCGCCCCGCCGCGACCGATCGGCGGGCGCGGATCATCGCGGTTACCGCCGCCGGGCGGAAGATGGCCGCCCGGAGTCAGGAAATCGTCGACGGCGTGCACCGCGCCGCGCTGGAATCCCTACCGGCCGAGGAGCGCGACATCCTGCTGCGCGCACTGCGGCATCTGACCGAGGGGCACCTCGCCACCGCGCCGGAGGCGCCGTCGTCGGCCCGCCGCGCCCGGCAATAGTCCGCGAATAGATTGTCTGCAACGAAACTATCCATTACAGTCTCTCTTGTCGGGTTCCGGACAGGAGAGCACCATGAGTTACCCCAAACGCCTCGCGCTGGCGGTGTTATCGGCCGCGACGCTGATGACGATCCTCGACGGCAGCATCGTCACCGTGGCGCTACCGGAGATCCAGCGTGATCTCGGGTTCACCGCCGCCGGGCTGAGCTGGGTCGTCAACGGTTATCTGATCGCCTTCGGCGGGCTGCTCCTGCTGGCCGGCCGCCTGGGCGATCTGCTCGGCCGCAAGTCGATGTTCCTGCTCGGGAACGCCGTCTTCACCGTCGCGTCCGTGGTGGCCGGTGCCGCCACCACCCCCGCGTTGCTGATCGCGGCGCGCTTTCTGCAGGGGATCGGCAGCGCCTTCGCCGCCGCGGTCGCGCTCGGCATCCTGATCACGCTGTTCACCGAGGCCCGGGAACGCAAGATCGCCATCGGAGTGTTCGGGTTCACCGGCGCGGCGGGCGCGGCCCTCGGTCAGGTGCTGGGCGGGGTGCTCACCGACGCGTTCGGCTGGCACTGGATCTTCTTCATCAATATCCCGATCGGACTGGCCACACTGGCCCTGGCGATGAAGGCGCTGCCGGCGGACTCCGGGACGAACCGGAACGGAAAGGCGGATGTGCCGGGCGCGGTGCTGGTCACCGCCGGACTGATGCTCGGGATCTACACGATCGTCGGAGTGGAGCGTTACGGCTGGCTCGCCGGGCGCACCCTCGGCCTCGCCGCCGTGGCGCTGGCGCTGCTGAGTGCGTTCGTGGTCCGGCAGAACCTGGTGCGCGACCCGCTGCTGCCGCTGCGGATATTCCGGTCGCGCAGTGTCTCCGGCGCGAACGCGGTCCAGATGCTGACCGTCTCGGCGATGTTCGCCTTCCAGATCCTGGTCGCCCTCTATATGCAGCGGGTGCTCGGCTACGGCGCCCTGCGGACCGGAGTCGCGATGCTGCCGGCCGCGGTGGCGATCGGCGGGGTCTCGCTGCTGGTGTCGGCGCGGGCGAACACCCGGTTCGGGGAGCGCGCGGTGCTGCTCACCGGACTGACCCTGCTACTGGGCGCGATGCTCTTGCTCACCCGGTTGCCGGTGCACGCCTCCTACCTCACCGACCTGCTGCCGGTGATGCTGCCGGTCGCCGGATTCGGCCTGGTGCTGCCCGCGCTCACCGCGCTGGGAATGTCGGGTGCCGACGCCCGGGACGCGGGCCTGGTATCCGGTTTGTTCAACACCACCCAGCAGATCGGTATGGCCCTCGGTGTCGCGGTGCTGTCGACCCTCGCCGCCGCCCGTACGGCCACTCTGCTGGCCACCGGCTCATCGGACGCCGAGGCACTGACCGGAGGTTTCCGGCTCGCCTTCGGAATCGCGGCCGGATTGCTGGTGGCGGCGCTGCTGGTGGCGTATGCGGTACTGCGGCCGGCGGCCACATCGGCGGCCACATCGGCGGTGGCGTCCCCGGTGCCCGTGTCCTGACCGCGGTCGGCGGTGTCCCCATATCGCCGGCGCACAACAGATTTCATTCGAAAAGCAACGAAGAGAACGGACGAATCATGACTGTCGAATTCGATCGAGCGGCGCGGGAACTGCTGGACGGCAGGAACTTCGCCACGGTGGCGACCCTGCAACCCGACGGCGCCCCGCACACCTCGGTGGTCTGGATCGAGCGGGACGGCGATACCGTGCAGTTCTCGTCGATAACCGGCCGCCGCAAGGTCCGCAACCTCGGCCGCGACAACCGGATCTCCATCACGGTCAGCGATGCCGCGAACCCCTACCGGTCCATCGATATCCAGGGCACCGCCGAACTGATCGAGGACCCGGACAAGGCCCTGCCTCGCCGACTGTCGCAGAAATACCTCGGCCAGGAGCCGCCCGGCGAAGCGGATGAGCTGCGCCGGTTCATCGTCCGGGTGACCCCGGCCAAGATCACCGGCTTCGCCATTCCGAACCCGGCGGCCGCCGACTGAGCGGTCCGGTAGTAGGGGCGGCCACCGGGGCAAATCTCCGGTGGCCGCCCCTCGTCGTGGCGGGCGCGGGGTGGAGCGCGTTTCCCGCCGGAGTGGCAGCATCGAGCAGATGAGATCCCGGACGGGGGCACCGCCCCGCTTCGCGGTGGGGGCGGGGTACGCGATGTACCGGGGCCTGACCACCGACAGCGTTCCGCACCGCCACGCGGCTTTCCAGATCGCCATCGCAGGCCGCGATGTGGTGGGCATCGTCGACGAGGCGGGCGCCGAACACCGGGACGTGGTGCTGGTGGTGCCGCCGATGGTGTGGCACCGCCTGCTGGGCCACGAGGATCTGCTCATCTTCTTCGTCGAACCGCACTGTGTGTTCGCCGACAGGCTGCGGGCCCGCTGCGGTCCGGGAATCACCGCCGCGCCGGAATTGCGGGAGCTGGGCGAGGACGAGATCGCCCGGGCCGGCACCCACCCCTCCACCGAACTCGACCCCCGGCTGGTGCGCGCACTGGCCGCCGTGCGGACCGGGACCGTGCCGATTCCGGAGGTGGCCGCGCAGGTCGGGCTCAGCCCGCAGCGGCTGCGCGCGCTGGCCCGGCGGGAACTGGGGATGCCGCTGACCCGGCAGCGCGCGTGGTCGCGGTTGCGCCACGCCGCCCAGGAGATGCAGTCGGGTCTGTCCCCGGCCGAGGCGGCCGTCGCCGCGGGTTTCGCCGACCAGGCGCATCTCACCCGGTGGATGCGCGAGATGATGGGGCTCACCCCCGCGGCGGTGCTCCCCATCCTGCGGTCTCAGTCGCGCCGCGCCACATAGATCGAGATGGACCCGCCGATCGTGGACACCACCTCCGCTTCGCGTACCTCGGTGAAACCGGCCTCGGAGATGAGCCGGGGCAGCACGCCCTCGGCGTTGGGCCGGGTGTCCTCGACACCGTCGGCGAGCTGCACGATCCGGAAACCCAGGCGCATGAGGGCCGTTCGCTGCAGCCCGAAATCGGCGATCACCAACTTCCCGCCCGGCCGCAGGACCCCGGCCATCGAAGCGAGTACGCAACGTTTGATCGTGAGCGGGCACTGGTGCAGAACCAGGCTGGAGACGACGGTGTCGGCGGATTCCGCGCCCAGTACCGCCACCAGCTCGTCGCCCATCCCGGACTGCCAGCGCACCGCGGCTCCGGCGTCCCCGGCCTTACGCCGGGCGACGGCCAGCACCTCGGGATCGGGGTCCACGCCGATGATGCGCGCTCGTGGTTCCACCCGGTTCAACTGCAGCGCCAGCGATCCGGTCCCGCAACCCACATCGACGATCACCTCGTCGGGCCGGGGCGCGACGTAGGCGGTGGTGAGCCCGCGCCACAGCCGTTCACGGGTCAGTGCGATCACGGGGTCGTAGAGGCGGGTGGCGCCGAGCCGGCCCATGGCGGGGGTGAATGTCTGCTCGCTCATGGTCGCAGTGTCGTTCGTGACGCCTCGGTGGGTCTTGAACGAACCGCTCGCGGGTACCGGTGCTCAGCCGCCTTCCGCGAGAACCTTCAACCGCGCCAGGCCCTTCTCGAAATCCGGGCCGACGAACTTCTCCATCGGGAACAGGAAGCCGAACAGTTTCAGGAAGAGGTTCTTGGTCCCGCTCATCCGCCAGGTGACCGTGGTCGCGTCACCGGCCGGTTCGAGCAGGAAGGCCACATCGTTGCGGTTCTTGAACGGTTTGCGGAACTCCAGGTCGATGGTGACCCGGCCGGGTTCGGAGGTGATCACGGTCATCGACCCGGCCCCGGCCTTGCGGTTGCCCTCCCAGTCGTAGTGGGCACCCGCGCCGCTTTCCGGACCCGAATACACGCGGCGCAGTTCCGGGTCGGCGTCCTCCCACGGGGACCAGTCGCGCCAGCGGCGGAAATCGTCGATGAGCGGCCGGAGCGCGGTTTCCGGTGCGGCGATGGTGGTCGTGCGGTCGATGACGAACGTATCGGTCATGCCCACTCCTGCGGGAGGTCGGCGGATACCAGGGGACGCCGGGATTATCTCCCGTTCCGGCTCCCGGCGCCCGATGGCCGGACGGCCGTGTCGGAGGGGCGCGGCGGCGACGCCGGGCGGGCCGTCCCGCGGATCGGCGGGTGCCGGGCGATATCGTCGGAGTCCGGTACCGACCCGGAGGTGGATTCGTGTTCGCTCTCGCAGACCTCGCCGTCCCGTTGATCGCCGCACCCATGGCCGGCGGTCCCTCGACCCCCGAATTGGTGGTGAGCGCCGCGGAGGCCGGCGGGCTCGGATTCCTGGCCGCCGGCTACAAGACACCCGAGGGCGTGGCCGAGCAGATCCGGGCGGTGCGGGCACGGACCCCGGCGCCGTTCGGGGTGAATCTGTTCGTACCGCAGGAGAACTCGTTCGATACCGAGGCGGTGGGGCGCTACCGGGAGGAACTGCGGGAGACCGCGGGCCGGTACGGGATCGAACCGCCTCCGGTCCGGGAACGCGACGACGACCGGTTCGGCGAGAAGGTGGATCTACTGGTCGACCAGCGGGTGCCGGTGGTCTCGCTGACCTTCGGGCTGCCGTCCGAACAGACCGTGGCCCGGCTGCGCGCGGCCGGTACCGCGGTGATCGCCACGGTGACCGGCCTCGCCGAGGCCCGCCTGGCCGAGGCGGCGGGGGTCGACGCGCTGTGTGTGCAGGGACCCGACGGAGGCGGCCATCGGGCGACCTTCGGGATCGGCGACGAGCCGGGTACGACGCCGCTGCACACCCTGCTCGACGAGATCACGGGCCGGTCGCCGCTGCCCGTGATCGCGGCGGGCGGAATCGGCGACGGAGCCGCGATCGCCGCCGCGCTGGCCCACGGCGCCGCGGCCGTCCAGCTGGGGACGCTGCTGCTGCGGAGCCCGGAGTCGGGGGCCAAGGCCGCGCACAAGGACGCGCTCGTCGACCCCCGCTTCACGGAGACGGTGGTGACCAGGGCTTTCTCCGGCCGTCCGGCGCGTGGGCTGGCCAACCGGTTCATCGCGGCGCACGACGCGGAGGCACCCGCTGCCTATCCGCAGCTGCACCACCTCACCAGCCCGGTGCGCGCCGCCGCGGCCGAGGCGGGAGTGCCCGACGATATGGCGCTGTGGGCCGGCAGCGGCTACCGCCGGGCCACGGTGGAACCGGCGGCGGAGATCCTGCGGCGGCTGTGGGACGAGGCACTGGCCGCGGGTGCGCGGCGCGATTGAACAGCTGCGCGGCTCGGCCGACGGTATGGATGCGCGGCTCGGCCGGCGGTATGGATGCGCGGCTCGGCCGGCGGTATGGATGCGCGGCTCGGCCGACGGTGATGCGCCGCGCGGTCGAAGAGTGCGCGCGGCCGGGTGGGTGCGTCGGTTCGGGCGAAATGTCGGTACCGGGCCGTACTCTGCCCTCTGCCACGGTGCCGCCGCGCTCTGATCACACCGTGGCCGGGCTCCCGTCCGGCCGATGATCCATCCCACCGGGAGCCCACCCGATTCGGCCGCGCCGGGACGCCCGGCCGCCGACCCGTGCCCGAGGGAGGAATTGTGCAGGATGTCTGGCCCACCGTCCGGGCGGAGCGGATCGCGCTCATCGCCGATCTGGACGGACTGACCGACGGGCAGTGGGAGACGCCGTCGCTGTGCGCGGGATGGACCGTGCACGACGTCGTGGCCCATATCGTCGCGTCGTCGAAGACCACCAGGCTCGGCTTCACCTGGGAGTTCGCCCGCGCACGGTTCGATTTCGACCGGTTCACCGCCAACGGTGTGGCGCGGGAACGCGGCGCCACCCCCGCGCAGACCCTGGACCGGCTGCGTGCCGTGATCGACCGCACCGTTACCCCGCCCGCCCCGCTCGACAGCCGGCTGGTGGAGATGATCGTGCACGGGGAGGACATCCGGCGCCCGCTCGGTCTCACGCGGGCGTATCCGGAGCCGGCGGTGCTCGACGCGCTGCGTCTGCAACTGCGCACCACGGCGAGCTTCGGCGGCGGGAAGGAGCTCACCGCGGGGCTCACCCTGGTGGCCGGCGACGCCGATTTCACGACGGGTTCCGGACCCGAGGTGCGGGGCCCGCTCCTCGGGTTGCTGATGATCTCCTCGGCGCGCGAGGTCGCGCTGGCGGATCTGACCGGCGCGGGTGTGCCGGTATTGCGCGACCGGCTGAGCGCGGGCGAGCCCTGAACAACAGCAGGTCGGCCATGGCGGTCCGAGCGGGTGATGCGGGGCCCGGTGGGTGTCCGGGTGCGTGCTCTTGCGGGCCCTCGGTTGGCGTCCGGGTGCGTAGCTGTCGACCGATGGGCGAAATCGTCGTAGCGTCGATGAGGTGACTGTTGTGCCAACAGACCTGCCCGCGACCGCGGGCGCGTTGCGGGCGGCCGGGTACGCGCCGCGAAGTGTGAAGGCCGAGATCCGGGAGAATCTGCTGGCCCGGCTGGGTTCCGGGGAGCAGCCCTGGCCCGGGATCGTGGGCTTCGAGCGGACCGTGCTGCCGCAGCTGGAGCGTGCCCTGCTGGCGGGCCACGACGTGGTACTGCTCGGCGAACGGGGCCAGGGCAAGACGCGGTTGCTGCGCACCATCATCGGGTTGCTCGACGAATGGACCCCGGTGATCGCGGGCCTCGAACTCGGTGAGCATCCGCTGGAGCCGATCAGCCCGGAGGGCCTGCGGCTGGCCGCCGAACTCGGCGACGATCTGCCGGTCACCTGGCGGCACCGGTCGCAGCGGTACGCGGAGAAACTCGCCACCCCCGATACCTCGGTGGGCGATCTGATCGGCGACGTGGACCCGGTGAAGGTCGCCGAAGGCCGCAGCCTCGGCGATCCGGAGACCATCCATTTCGGGCTGGTACCGCGCGCGCACCGGGGCATCGTGGCCGTCAACGAACTCCCCGACCTGGCCGAGCGGATCCAGGTGGCGCTGTTGAACGTGATGGAGGAGCGCGATATCCAGGTCCGCGGCTATACGCTGCGGCTGCCGCTGGACGTGCTGCTGCTCGCGACCGCCAACCCCGAGGACTACACCAACCGCGGCCGGATCATCACCCCGCTCAAGGACCGCTTCGGCGCCGAGATCCGGACCCACTACCCGCTCACCGTCGAAGCGGAGATGGCGCTGGTGCGGCAGGAGGCCGATCTGGTCGCCGAGGTGGGCGATCCGCTGGTCGAGGTGCTCGCGCGGTTCGTGCGCCGGTTGCGGGAATCCCCGGCCATCGATCAGCGCTCCGGTGTCTCGGCGCGCTTCGCTGTCGCCGCGGCCGAGACCGTCGCGGCGGCGGCCCTGCGCCGCGCCGCGCTCACCGGTGAGAACCCGGCCGTCGCCCGCCCCGTCGATCTGGAATCGGTGCCCGCGGTGTTGCGCGGGAAGCTGGAGTTCGAATCCGGCGAAGAGGGCCGGGAACAGGAACATCTGACCCATCTGCTGCGGCGGGCCTTCGCCGATACCGCCCGCGAAAGACTGGGCGGCCTGGACCTGCGGCCGCTGGCCGAGGCGGTGGACGAGGGTCATCTGGTGACCACCGGCGAACGGGTGCCCGGGGCGCAGGTGCTTTCCGCTCTCCCCGAACTCCCGGTGCTGCACGAGGTGGCGCTGCGGCTGGGTGTGGATCCCGGCGACCCGGCGCAGCGAATCGCCTCGGCGGTCGAATTCGCGCTGGAATCGCTGTATCTGGCGCGGCAGGTCGCCAAGGACTCCGACGACGAGGGCACGGCAGTATACGGCGGGTGACCGCCCGGATGGAAGAGGCGTGATGACAGCGGGCGACCGATACTCCTACGGCCCCTACCACGACGGGCCGGATCCGCTGGCGCCCCCGCTCGATCTGCGGGAGGCGCTGGCCGATATCGGGCGCGAGGTGATGGAGGGCTCCTCGCCGCGGTCCGCGCTGGAGGAATTGCTGCGCCGCGGCACCAAGGATCTGGCGGGCCTGGAGGAACTGACCCGCCGGCTCTGGCAGCGGCGGGCCGAGATCTCCCGGTCGCACCGGCTCGACGGCACCCTGCAGCAGGTCCGTGAACTGCTGGATCAGGCCCTGGAAGCCGAACGCCGCGCGCTGTTCCCGGACCCCTCCGACGACGCCCGCTTCGCCGAAATGCGATTGGACGCACTGCCCGCGGGCACCGCGGGCGCGGTGAGCGAGCTGAGCGAATACGACTGGCGTTCGGAGACCGGCCGCGAGAACTATCAGAAGATCCGCGACCTGCTGGGCGAGGAACTACTCGAATCCCGTTTCCAGGGCATGAAACAGGCGCTGCAGAACGCCACCCCGCAAGATGCGGAGCGGGTCCGGCGAATGATGTCGGACCTCAACGAACTGCTCGCCGCGCACGCCCGCGGCGAGGACACCGAACAGCGGTTCGCCGAGTTCATGGCCGAGCACGGCCAGTTCTTCCCCGAGAACCCGCGTGATACCGAGGAACTGATCGATACGCTGGCCGCCCGCGCCGCGGCGGCCCAGCGGATGATGAACTCGATGTCGGAGGAACAGCGCGCGGAACTGAACGAGCTGATGGGGCAGGCGTTCGGAGATCCGGCCCTCGCGCGCCAGATCGCCGACCTCGACGCGAACCTGCGCGCACTGCGGCCGGGCCAGGACTGGGAATCGGGGCGGCGATTCCGCGGCGAGGACCCGCTCGGGATGGGCGAGGCGGTCGAAGCGATGCAGAACCTCGGTGAACTCGACGAACTCGCCGCCCAGCTCGCGCAGTCCTATCCCGGAGCGCGGCTGGAGGATATCGACCTGGAGATGCTGGAACGCCAGCTCGGCGCGGATGCCCGGGTGGATGCCGCGCGGCTGGCGGAACTGGAACGTGAACTGCGCCGCCAGGGCCTGTTCGAGCGAGCACCCGACGGATCCCTGCGGCTGACCCCCAAAGCGCTGCGGCGGCTCGGCGAAGTGGCGCTGCGGGATATCGTCGGGCAGTTGCGGTCCCGGAAAGGTCAGCGGGAGACGGCACTGGCCGGTGCGGCGGGTGAACCCACCGGCGCGAGCCGGCCGTGGGCGTTCGGCGATACCGAACCGTGGGACGTGTCCCGGACCGTGCGCAACGCCGTATTGCGGTCGGCGTCCACCGGAAGCCGGACGGTCACCCTGGATGTCGCGGATGTGGAGATCGCCGAAACCGAGCAGCGGTCCCGGGCGGCGGTGGCGCTCTGCGTCGACACCTCGTGGTCGATGGTGCAGGACGGGCGCTGGGTGCCGATGAAACGCACCGCGCTCGCACTGCAACACCTGATCAGCACCCGTTTCCGCTCCGACGCGCTGAGCCTCATCACCTTCGGCCGGCACGCCGGAACCGTGGAGATCGGCGAACTGACCGCGCTGGAACCGGTCTGGGAACAGGGCACCAACCTGCATCACGCGCTACTGCTGGCCGGACGGCATCTGCGCCGCCACCCCGACGCGGTTCCGGTGGTACTGGTGGTCACCGACGGTGAGCCCACCGCGCATCTGGAAGCCGACGGCACCGCATACTTCAACTGGCCGCCGGATCGCCGCACCCTGGCCATGACCATGGTGCAGGTGGATTCGCTGGCCAAACTCGGCGCCCCGATCTCGGTGTTCATGCTCGGCGAGGAACCACGACTGGCGGCTTTCGTGGATCTGGTGGCCCGGCGCAGCGGCGGCCGGGTGGTGGCGCCCGACCTGGACGGGCTGGGCGCGGCGGTGGTCAGCGACTATCTGCGAGGGCGGCGGCGCTGAGCCGTACGGCGGCAGCGGAATCGGCGATCCGGAAAGGGACGGCGAGGAGAACAGATGCGGTTGAACGAGCGGGCGGCGCGAACCCGGTTCGCCGAGTCCCGAGTGGCCAGGCTGGCCACCGTCACCGCCGAGGGGCGGCCGCATCTCGTCCCCATCGTTTTCGCTGTTGCCGGCAACACCATCTACACAGCCGTGGACGCGAAGCCGAAATCCACCACGGCACTGCGCCGGCTCGCGAATATCACCGCGAACCCGGAGGTCGCCGTCCTGGCTGATTTCTACGACGAGGACTGGACGCACCTGTGGTGGGTGCGTGCCGAGGCTGTCGCCGGGATCGTGACGGGTGACCAGGCACGCACCGGTCTCGAAGAGCTGACCGCGCGGTATCCGGTGTACCGGGAACAGCGGCCGCCGGGGCCGGTGCTCGCGCTGGAGGTCACCCGCTGGTCCGGGTGGTCGGCCGGGCCCGACTGACCGGTCCGGTGGCTTCGCCGGTCGGCGGATTCCGCACATCTGGTCGGCGCCGATCTCGACCGGCTACCTCACCTGCGAGGAGCTGGCCGGGCGCGCGTATATGCCCCACTATTGACCGCAATGGAGTCATTGACGCCAATGGCGTCAATATCGAGAGGTGGTGGACCGCTATGGCGAGACCGACCGTCCGCGACCTACCGGACGACGTACGTGAGCGACTGCGCCAGCGTGCGGCCGTCAACGGCCGAAGCGCCGAGGCCGAAGTGCGAGCGATTCTCACCGACGCGGTTGCGCCCGCGCTGCCCGATGATCTCGAGATCGGCTCTCTGCTGGTCGAGATCGGGCGCGACTTCGAACTCACCGACGAGGAATACGAGCTGATCAACGCCCGAGACTGACGACGCACCACCCTTGGAATTCGATCGGTGATTGTTCTCGACACCAAGGTCATTTCCGAGACCATGCTGGCTTTCGATATAGCCGACGCCCACGTCTACGCAGAACTCATGGCAACCGCTCGCGCTGCCGGAATCACCATCGGGCGCTCCCACGGCTACATCGCTGCCGCCGCCGAGGCCGCCGGGATGAGCATCGCCACCCGGGACGCCGCATTCGAGGCTACGGGCGTACCCGTCATAAATCCTTGGCAATAAGCCATGGCCACCACCGGGCCTGCCGGAACACCATGTCACGTCGATGAGCCGGCTCGGCAAACCGATAGCCGGATCCACGGACCCGCACTAGCATCGCGCGGTGACGAAAGAACATCGGCGCCGAGTACTCACAGTGGGTGAGCAGCAGTACCTCTGGAAGACCTATCACCGGCACGTGGACGGCTGCGAGGAAATCCTGCGGCTACGCCCGCGCGGGTCGGTGGCAGGCCTGACGCTGGTCTTTCGTCCCGACGGGCAGCGCCGTGTCCCCGACGGCTGGGGCTCTGGGGCCGGTGATATCCGGATCGGTGACCGGGTGCTGAACCTGAACATGCCCGGCGTGGTCCGGGCGTTCATCGACGCGGCCGTCGCCGCGGGCTGGATGGTCGAGGCGCGCACAGTCGGCCGCCGCGATGGCTGGGGCCTGTTCGACGATGCATACGAGATGATCAACGCCTGGAAGTAACGGCACTCGGGAACCCGGAGGACTCCGCCATGAAGTACACCGTCTCGATCGAGATCGCCCTGCCGCGGGAGCGGGTGGTCCAATTGCTCGCCGACCCGGCACAGACGCCGAAGTGGCTGCGGGGACTGGTGCTGCACGAGCCGCTGAGTGGCGTGCACGGGGAGGTCGGCACCACCTCGCGGGTCGTGCTGCGGACAGGGAAGCGGACGGCCGAGTGCACCGAGAAGATCACGCGCCGCGAACCGGCAGACCTGCACGAGATCCCGACGGAAAGCGTCGTTCACTTCGACCGTGAGATCGTCGCCGAGGGCATGTGGAGCGCGGTGCGCGACCGGTTCACCGAAGCCGGGCCGGAGACGACGCTCTGGGTGAGCGATAACGAGTACCGGTTCAAGGGCTTGCCGATGCGCGTGCTGGGGCTCCTGGTGCCCAGCGCCTTCCGCAAGCAGTCGCTACAGCACATGCAGGACTTCAAGGAGTTCGCTGAGCAGGGCACGGATATCCGCGAAGCGCAGGGCTGATCTGCCCGCGGGCGTCGGCAGGCTCGCGACCGCGGAACCCGCGTCGGCCGCCGCGATGGCTGGGACCTGTTCGATGATGCCTACGCCAGGAATACCAGTGGGCACTCGGTACTCCACAGCCCGGCCACGCAGTGAGGGGCAGAGTTTTCTATGTTCGAGGTCGGCCGGTGCCGAGGAATGCGTCCCACTCGGCCGGTGTGAATACCAGGGCGGGACCTGTCGGGTCCTTGGAGTCGCGCACCGCGACCACGCCACCATCGAGGTGAGCGACTTCCACGCAATCGGCCCCGCCCTGGCTGTAGCGCGACTTGAACCATTGGGCTCCGGATAAATCAACGCTCACGGGGCGAAACTCCTAGCGATCTCTCTCAACAGGTCGCGGCTCGGCCGGGCGGCTGGTCCTGCCGCTTGCAGGGTGGCGAAAGCCTCGCGAAATCGGAGCACATCCGCCCGCCCTTCAAGGTACACACTCCCTGTGTAGTTTTCGCTGTATACCACCGGAGGTTGGGTCACCCTGCCCAGCGCGTCCGTGCCGAAGTCCAGGACCGTGAAGGGCGGAAGCGCCGCCCCCCAAAGGGACCCCGGCATCAAAGGGCAGTATCTGTACCTCGACATTCGGCAGAGTGCCGATATCGGCCAAGTGCCGTAGCTGGGTGGCCATCACACGCCGACCACCCACCACGGTTCTCAGCACGGACTCGTGCAGAACGAATGATGCGGTGGTCGGCTGGCGGGTCCGGGTGAGAATGTGCTGGCGCCGCGCTCGGACCTGCACCCGGCGCTCCAATTCTTCGTCGCTGTCTTCCGCGAAATAGCGCCGATCGATGGATCGTGTGTAATCCGCCGTTTGCAGAATGCCGGGGATCAGCAAGGGTTGGTAGACAGCCAGTTCCTTTGCTCCGGCCTCCAATCCGACATAGAGGTTGAACCACGACGGGATCAGGTGCCCGTAGGCATGCCACCAGGATTTGGCCGGTGCCTGCTCCGCGAGCCCCTTGACCACTGCTGCTCGATCGTCGTCGAGCCCGTAGCTCTCGCACAATGCAAGGACATCGCGTACCCGGACTCGCTCGGTCAGCCCGCGTTCCAGTCGGCTCAGTGTCGACTTGTTCCACTCCATCAACGAGGCAGCCTGCTCCAAGGTCATCCCCGACCCCTCCCGCGCCTCCTTGAGATAGCGGCCCAACTGTCGGCGCGGCAGCGTCCCGCCGACCTCGAGTGACCGATCCTCCTTCATGCGTTCCCCTCCCCGTTGCGTGACAAGACGATTGCTTGTTGCAGAACGCGCCGATCATAGAATGTGTTGCACAACACGGCATGGCGATTCGATGGAATCCCGCTGACCAGCATTTTCCGGCTGCGGTGGATAGCGCCTGGGCTGCAGTCTCATAGCGAACCGATCCGACCGAACTCGACCCTGAACTCTCGGAGGTGCCGTGATGTCTGCCGTTCCGCCCCTGAGCCATAGCGCCGTGCCGACCCTGACCGTTCACCACGCACACCGGATCATGCAGGAGCACATCGACTGCCCGATAACGGTGTGCCGATTGAAGTCTCAGGCCAAGTCTGTCCTGGTGGACCACGATCGACTGGTCCCGGCGGACCGCCCGCAGTTCGGGTTGTGAGTGCCGTGGACATGGACAGCGCGCTGCGCGAACTCGAGATCGGCGTGATCCAGGATGTGATCGACGCCGTGGATGCCCAACTGGACGGCGCGCCGAATCTCGCGGTGCGCAGGTCCAAGGTCTATGCCGCCGTCCTCTACGCCCTCATGGCCGACGCCGCGGAATCCGGTCACTTCGGTTCCGGGATGCCGGCCCACTCGTCACTGCTGGACCCGATTCTGTCCGGCGACGAGAGCCCGGATCACGGCGCACTGATCTTTGCCACGCTGGTGGGCCTGAATGCGCTGGAATGATCGTGGAAACGGGTGGGCGCGCCTGCCCCGGCCTGTAGCGATCGGCGGGGTGGCGCGTCACCCGTTCCCGGCGGGACCACGCTCTGCGGTTACTGGCCGCCCATGGCGAAACGCAGCAGGGCCTGCTTATCGCCCTGCTTGATCTTGCCCTTGCGGTTGAGCACCTCGAGCTGCCAGACGTCGCCGTTGCGGAACGTCCGGGCGACCGCGTTGGCGTTGTCGGCGCCCAGCAGCGACGGCCAGATATCGGCGACCTGCTGGCTGCTGCCGCCGGAGGCGTCGTAGACCTTGAACGAGATATTGTTCGCCTTCTCGAACGAGCTGCCCTTCTTGAAGGCCGCCGCGACGAAGATGATCGAGTCGATACCGCCGGGGATATCGGCGAAGGTGACGTGCACGGTCTCGTCGTCACCGGCGGCCGCGCCGGTCTGCTCGTCACCGGAGTGCAGCACCGAGTTGTTGCCCAGCGGGTCCAGTGAGTCGAGCCCGGCGAAGCGGACCGGTTCGCTGCCCTGCATGAGGATGGCGATGAGGTCCAGGTCCACCCCCTTCTTGCGGCGAGCCCAGCCGAGCGCACCACCACTGGCGCCCGCGGAGGGATCCCAGCTGACACCGACACTCAGCTTGGTGATCCCCGCGAGATCCGCTGCGCCGTCTTCTTTTTTGAGCGTGATCATGGCTCAACGGTACCGGCACCCGGAGAACACCGGGTGACCGGCGAGTATGCCGTTATCCGCGAGGCGGATTCGCGGGATGCAGCGGCCGCGGCCAGGGGTGCCGGGCGAGGCCTTCGACGCCCTCGTTGAACTGCTCGAGCAGCCGGACCAACTGGTCGACCTCGCTATCGGGCCAATCCGTGAGAACCCTGTCCACCCCGTGGCGTTGCAGGGCGAGATCGGCTTCGAACAGCCGCAGGCCCTTCTCGCTGGGACGGACCTTGCGCGCCACTCCGCCGTCGGGGTCGGGCACTCGTTCCACCAGGTCCTGGTCCAGCATGGCGGCGACCTGCCGGTTGATGGTCGATACGTCCAGACCGAACGCCTCGGCGAGTTCGCGCAGCGATAGCGGGTGCCCGAGTTGCAGCCGGGTGAGGATCAGATAGGCGGATCTATCCAGCTGGAACGGCGAATTCCGGCGCGGGGCCGGATATTGCCTGGACAGCAGGGTCAGTTCCAGGACGAGCCGCGCCAGGACGGCAGGGTCGCGGCGGTCCGCCGCGGTCACGGCGGGCGAGGCAGCCGAATCGGACATTCGGACACTATGTCGCCTGATTCGCCCGATTACAAATTGTGCAGGATACACAGGGTATGTAACGTGCATAAGCGTGACTGCCGTAGCCGACGACCCCTCCAGATCCGAGGAAAGGGATCGTCCGGCGGTATCACCCACGTTGCTGATCGCCACCCTGAGCACCATCGGCATCGTGGTCTCGCTCATGCAGACCCTGGTCGTCCCGCTGATCCCGAGCCTGCCCACCCTCCTGAATACCTCGGCCACCAACGCCTCCTGGGTGATCACGGTGACACTGCTCGCCTCGGCGGTGTGCACGCCGATCAGCGGCCGGCTCGGGGATATGTTCGGCAAACGCCGGATTCTGCTGCTGGACCTGCTGGCGATGATCGCCGGTTCGGTCCTGTGCGCGATGTCGTCCTCGCTGATCCCCTCGGTCGCGGGGCGGGCGCTGCAGGGGGTGGCCATCGGCGCCATCCCGCTGGGGATCAGCATTCTGCGCGACGAACTGCCGCCTGAACGGGTGGGTTCGGCGATGGCGGTCATGAGTTCCACCCTCGGTGTCGGCGGGGCGATCGGATTGCCGCTGGCCGCGCTGATCGCCGAGAACGCCGATTGGCACGTCCTGTTCTGGGCGGCCGCCGGGATGGGCGCGGCCGGTGCCGTGCTGATCTTCCGGTTCGTCCCGGAATCGTCTATCCGCACGCCCGCGCCCTTCGACTTCGGCGGCGCCGCGGGCCTGGCGACCGCGCTGCTGGCCCTGCTCATCGCGATCACCCAGGGTGCGCAGTGGGGATGGACGAGCACCTCGATTCTGACCCTGTTCGCGGTCTCGATCCTGGTGTTCCTCGGCTGGGGCTACTACGAGCTGCGCCGGCGGCATCCGCTGGTCGATCTCCGCGTTTCCGCGCGCCCCCGGGTGCTGTTCACCAATATCGCCTCGATCGCGGTCGGATTCGCGCTCTACGGGATGTCGCTGACCTTCCCGCAACTGCTGATGGCTCCGGAGGAAAGCGGCTACGGTCTGGGGCTCTCCATGGTCGCGGCCGGTCTCGCGCTGGCACCGGGCGGTTTCGTCATGATGCTGCTCTCGCCGGTCTCGGCCCGGATCTCGGCCCGTTTCAGCCCGAAACTGACGCTGGGCGCCGGGTCGGCGGTGATCGGTATCGGCTACCTGTGCGCTTCCGCGCTGATGGACAACGTCTGGCAGATCATGATCGCCTCGATCCTGGTCACGGGCGGTGTCGGACTCGCCTACGCGGCGATGCCCGCGCTGATCATGGGCGCGGTGCCGATCACCGAGACCGCTGCCGCCAACGGCCTGAACGCGCTGATGCGATCGGTGGGCACCTCCACCTCGGCGGCGGTGATGAGCGCGGTCCTGGCCAATATGACCATCACTCTGGGCGGCCATCAGCTGCCGTCGCGCGACGCCTTCCACACCGCCTTCCTGATCTCGGTGACCGCCGCGGTCGTGGCCATCGCCCTCACGGCGGTGATCCCGATGCGCACCGATCGGGCGGATCGATAACACTTCCCCGCCACCGCGCCATAACCATCCGGTGGCCACACGGTCCGGTCGGCGGGCATGCCGCGCCGAAGACCGGCCACCGGATCGAGGTGGCCGGTTGTCCAGGAGGGACAGATGCGAAAACGGGTGGTAGCAGAGGTGCGGCGGGACGCGCGGCGATGGCTGGTCGCGGCGGTAGCGGTGCTGGTGGCGGTGGGCGCGGTGGGTGCGTGCGGATGGTCCGGTTCCGGCGACGGGCTGGTGGGGGAGCGGCTCACCGAGTTCCCCGCGATCGACCGGTCCGTACTCACTCCCGCGCAGGTCGCCGTGGTGGCCGCCGCCGAGGCGGAATTCGCCGACCCGGGTAGCGGCACCGACTATTCCGAAGGCAACGACGAACCCTGGTGCGCGAACTTCGTGAGCTGGGTGCTGCGCGCGGCCGGTATGCCGCTGGCCAATCCCAACTCCGGATCCTGGCGGATCCCCGGGGTGTACACGCTGCAGGAGTATTACGAGAGCCAGGGCCGGTTCGTCGCGTTCGATCCGGACTACCGGCCGGCCACCGGCGATGTGATCCTCTACGGGCCGGGCAGCCGGTATGGGCAGCATACGAATATCGTGCTGGCCGCCGAGGGCACCACGGTCACCACCATCGGCGGCAACGAGGGCGATATCGTGCGCATCGAACGCTGGGAACCGGCTACCGTCCCCGATATCGATATCGTCGGTTACGGCCGGTTGTAGCGCCGCGCAGACGACTGTGCGGACCCGAAACCTCGATCGCGTACCGTGATCTCCGGCGGTGGAGGTGAAGGTGTCACAGCGACTCGTGGAATCGATCGAATCGGTCGATCCGGAGTGGATCGACTACGCCGAATTCGGCAGGAGGTTCGTCACCCACGCGGTGACCGAATCGCGGATCGAGGCGGCCGTCGCCGGGATCACCGGCCGCGAACTCGCGATCGGCCCCTTCAACCTGGGCCCCGCCGGCCTCGCCGGATTCCTGGCCCGCGGGCGGATCGGGCGGCCGGAGGTGGTGCACCGCGGTCCGCGGATCACCTTCGGTGTCCGGATACCGGTCTCGCTGGCCGCCAAGATCCTGCTCGGCGGTAAACGGCTCGGCCTGGAAACCGTGGTCTCCATCGACCTCACCTTCCACGCCCGCACCGCCGACCCGCTGCTCGTGGTCATCGATATTCCGCAGGTCCGCCGCGCCGATGTGCAGGTCCTGCTGCGGCTGGCCGCGGCGGATTCGGTGGCCGAATGGATGCTCGACCCGATCTCGGGGCTGCTGCAGCGTGAGGTCGCCAACCGAGTGAACGCCCTGCTGCGCGATCCCGGGGTGATGCGCAGCCGCATCTACGATATCGAGGCCATCATGGCCCGGGAGCGGTCCCCGTATCGCACCCACACCCGGTTCGACTGGATCGACTACGCCGAATTCGGCCGCCGTTTCTTCCCGCGCATCGTCACCCGGGAGCGGGTCGGTGAATTCGCCGCCCAGCTGGCCGGACGGCAGATCCAGATCGGGCCGATGCGAACCGGGCCGCGCGCGGCGGCCGAGGTGACCGTGCGCGGCGCGGTGGCCGAACCGCGGATCAGCGACCGTCCGGCCGACGATCCCGCCGGCGATCCGCCGGGCGACAGCGATATCGCCCTCGTACGATTCGACCTGGTGGTGCCGGTTTCGCTGGATATCACCGTCAATGTCCTCAAGGACAACCACTACCGGGCCGAGGTGGAGATTCCGCTGGTCCTCACCGCCCATGCCGCCGATCCGCTGCTCATCGTGGTCGAGGTCGATCCGCCTTCGCGCGACGACGTCCGGCTCGAATACGCGGCCCAGGGGGTGCGGGCGGCCACGCTGGGTGTCCTCGCCGGAATCAAGAAGCAGATCGTCGCCCAGGTGGTACGTGTGGTCCGCGCCGAACTGGCCGACCCCGCCGGGCGGACCGTGGACGTGGCGGCCCGGATCGACCGTTTGCTCTGACCTCCCGCGACGGCGCGGCGGACTCCCGCGCGGCAGCACGGGATCGGGCGTTCACTGTGATGCAATGACCTGACGTTCGAGGCTCCCGGCGCGCCGGTTCGCATGGGGAAGGCGCCGGGCCCGCTGTTTCCGTTCACATATGTGAAGGAGTCCGCGATGGTCTCATCTCTGTCCCGCCGGGCCCTGTTCGGTCACACCGCCGCCGCGGTGGCGGCCGGTGCGGCGGCCGCGGCGCTGGGAAGTGCGCGTGCCGCGGCCGCGCCACTGGGGACGCTGCTCGACTACGCGGGCGGTATCCCGTCGGCGGCGGCGATCCGCGACGCGGGCCATATCGGTGTCATCCGGTACGTGTCCGACCGCCGGCCGGGCGCGGAGTGGATGACCGGGAAACCGCTGGGAGCGGGCGAAGTCGACGCGCTTCGGGCGGCCGGGCTGTCGATCGTGTCCTGCTACCAGTTCGGCAAAGGCCCCACCGCGGACTGGCGCGGCGGACTCGAGGCCGGAAAGCGCCACGCGGCACGCGGTCTGGAACTGCACCGGGCGGCCGGCGGCCCGGAGAACCGGCCCATCTACGCCTCCATCGACGACAACCCCACCCCGATCGACTTCGCGACCATGATCCTGCCCTATCTGCACGGCTGGCAGTCGGTGCTGGGCCGGGAGAACACCGGTGTCTACGCCAACGCGCCCACCATCGAACTGGCCCGTCTGGCGGGCGTGGGCGGCTGGTTCTGGCAGCACGACTGGGGCACCCCCGCCGGTTTCGTGCACCCGGCCGCGAATCTGCACCAGTTCGAGATCGACGACCGGACGGTCGACGGGGTGGGGGTGGATGTGAACAACATCCTCACCGCGCACTACGGCGCCTGGTGACCGGTTCGCGTCCTCAGGTCCGCGGCCGGTTCGCCAGTACATACATATAGACCAGCGGGGCCACCGCGCCGCACAGGAACAGCAGCAGGGTCGCCAGATCGCTGCGCAGCGGGACATCGCCGCCCGGTCCGCTGCTCGCGGCCACCAGGAAGGCCGCCAGCCAGGCCCCGACCGGCAGGAACAACACCGACAGCCGGGAGGTCACGGTGCCCGCCGCCCACACCAGCGCCAGATTCACCGGCGCGGCCAGTACCGCGGTGACCGGTACCGCGACGCCGCCTATATACAACGGCAGGTACAGCACCTCGACGATCAGCGTGAGCACCGCGACCAGGACCAGCACGGCGATCAGCACCGGGCCCAGCAGGCGGTACACGAGAGCCTCGGGCCCCGTGGCGGGCTCCGCGCCGACCTTGTCGTCGGTGGCGCTGGTCATCGGGACTCCCAGAGCTGCATTCCGCCGAGTCTATTCGTCCGGGCGCCGTGGCCCGTCATTCCAGACCGGCGAACAGGTCGTCCTCGCGGCCGTCCGGGCCGCGGGTGCCGATCCGGCCGCGGGCCAGCACGAAATGCTCTTCGGGCAGGATCGGCTGCGCGATCATATTGGTCAGCGCGAATTCCCGGCCCGACGGCGATACGGTGAGCTGGGTGGCGTGCGCGCGCAACGCGTCCCGTTTGGCGGTGAGCGCGTCCGCGACATCGAGGGTCGTGGTCACCGAAGCGCCGGGGACACAGGCCAGCTCGTCGTCCACCGCGAGCCGCCAGCCCTGCGGCAGGGCCCCGGGCAGTGCGTCGACGGTGCGCCGGGCCAGCGCCCGCAGGTGGTCGTGCAGGATATCCGCGTCGGTCACGGTCCAATAGAACTTGGGCGTGTCCCAGCCGCGCCCGGCCGCCGCGGTCACGGCCGCCGTGGTCACCTCGTGGGCACGAATATGGTCCGGATGCCCGTACCCGCCGTGCGGGTCGTAGGTCACCACCACCCGTGGTCGCCGGGCCAGGATCACCTCGGTGAGTTCGGCCACGGCGGCGTCACCGGAATTGACGAAAGCGCGCGGGTGCCGGGCGGCGGGGGTGCCGGCCATCCCGGAATCACGCCAGCGCCCGGCGCCGCCCAGGAAGTACGGCGATCCCGCGTCGAGTTCGGCCAGCGCGCGGGTGAGTTCGGCGATCCGGTAGCCGCCGAGCTGATCGGCGCGGTCGGCCGTCAGCCCGGCCCACTGTTCGCCGACGACCTCGCCTTCTTCGCCGAGCGTGCAGGTCACCACCGTCACCGGTACTCCGCGCCGCCGGTAGTGGGCGATGGTGCCGCCGGTGGTGATGGTCTCGTCGTCGGGATGGGCGTGCACCAGCAGCAGCCCGCCGGTCTCGACGGCGGCGGTCACGGTAGCCGCCGCCACATGGCCGCGTCGCCGAAGATCCCCGCCTGGATCGCGCCGCTGAGCGAGGCCCCGTCCACCGACGGGCCCGCCGCGGCGACCACGTTGTCCTGCACGATCGGCAGCACCGTGGATTCGCCCCACAGCCGGGGTTCGGCCTCGGCCAGGGTCCGGGGTACCTCTATGCCGTGCAACGCGCCGTCGATCGCCGGCTGGAAATCCGGCTGGCAGATACCGGACAGATTGCTCGGAGCCTGCCGGGCCGCTTCCACGGCTGCGGGGACCTCGGTTTCCTCGCCGTCGGCGGTGGTCGCGGCCGGCGCCGCCGGCGGGCAACCGTACCGGGAGGCCAGCGCGGTCGCCGGATCGCCGCCGGTCGCCTCCCAGCCGACCACGGCGTCGATACCGCTGTCCACGAGCTCTTTCCCGTACAGCTCGTCGGCGGGCAGATTACGGACCGAGGCGTCGATACCGGCGCTGCGCAACTGGTCGGCCGCGGTGTTCGCGACCGCCAGCGCGGTATCGTCGCCGGTCACCGCGCCGATCCGCAGCGCCAGCGGCTCCCCGTTGCGGGCCAGTGAACGCGGTCGCGGGGCGGGCGAGGTCGCCGAGACGGGCGGTGGTTCGGGGGACCGGCCGAATCCGGCGGTCGCCAGTAGATCGAACGCCTGCTCGGCGGACAGGCGCGGCGGTTCGGTGGGGGTGTAGCCGGGGTCGGAGGGGGAGAGCACCTGGGCGCGTACCGGTTCCACCCAGTTCCCGGTCTGCGCGCCCACCGTGGCCAGCAGCGCCGGATCGAGCAGCGCGAGCACGGCGGTCCGGACGCGGTGATCGCTCAGCACGCCGTCGCGGCCGTTCAACGTCACACGCAGCTGCCGGGACTGCGGCATGATCGCGGTGCGCACCGAGGGGATCGCCGCCAGCTGGGCCCGGGTGGCGACGCCGCCGTGCACCAGTGCCATCTGGGTATCGCCGGTGCGCAGCGAATCGGCGAGCTGGGAGGGGGTGCCGCCGCGGCGCAGCAGGATCTGGTCGGGCCGGGCCGGGGTGCCCCAGAACCGGTCGTTACGTTCCAGCAGGATCTCGTCCCGGCCGGGATCGGCGGATTCGATGGTGAAGTTGCCGCCCGAGACCGGGATCTGCTCCACCAGGGTCCGCTGGAAACCGCCCGGGGAATCCTTCATCAGATGCGAGGGCAGCAGATTCGCGAACAGCTGCGGCCAGGCCGGATAGGGCTCGTTCAGCACCACGGTGACCGTTTTGCCGCCGTTGGACGATCGCACCTCGGTGATCTGCCGATAGCCGGCCGGGTCGATCACCCCGGGCTGGGTGATCATCTGCTGCCACAGATACCAGAAGTCCTCGGCCGCGATCGGCGCCCCGTCCGACCAGTTGGCCTGGTCCTTCAGCTTGTAGGTGACCGTGAACGGCGCCTGCGCCGTCACCGTCGCCGATTCCAGCAGATCGTTGTCGGGCACCCACAGGGTGGCGCCGGGCACCGCCGGATCGGGTGTCGGGCGGAACGGGCTGGGCAGCACCATCGCCGCCACCGCCGCCGTCGCCGGGGACTGATTGGACCGCAGGTGCGGATTGAACCCGATCCCGATGTCGTCGATCGCCACCACGACCGTGTTCTTGGTCGGTTGCGCCGGTTCGGTCTTCGGACTGTCCGTACTGGCGATGGGCGGCGGCGGATCGGCGGTGCATCCGGCCAGCACCGGAACGAGCACCGCCACGAGCACAAGCAGCGCGCGCCGTACCGCGCGCCTCCCCGAAATCACCTTCGGCACTCTACCCAAACCCGCGCCGCCCCGTCCGGCGGCGAAACCGCTTACAGCGCGGCCCGGTCGCGGGCCTTGCGGCGCGACAGTTCCCGGGCCCGCTCGGTGGCGCCCAGGGTGACCTTGCGCACCCGCACGACCTCCGGCGTCACCTCGACGCATTCGTCGGCCGCGCAGAACTCCATGGCCATTTCCAGGTCCAGCTGCAGCGGTTTGGCCAGCGTCTCCATCACATCGGCGGTGGAGGAGCGCATATTGGTGAGCTTCTTCTCCTTGGTCACGTTGATATCGAGATCCTCGGCGCGCGGGTTGATCCCGACCACCATGCCCTCGTAGGTCTCCGCGCCGGGCTCGACGAAGAACTGACCGCGATCGGAGAGCTGGATCATGGCGAACGGGGTGACGCTGCCGGACCGGTCGGAGACCAGCGAACCGGTGTGCCGGGCCCGGATCTCACCGGCCCACGGCGCGTAACCGTGGGAGACGGCGTTGGCGATTCCGGTGCCGCGGGTCTCGGTGAGGAAGTCGGTGCGGAAGCCGATCAGGCCGCGCGACGGGACGATGAACTCCATCCGCACCCAGCCCGCGGCGTGGTTGTTCATCTGCACCATCTTGCCCTTGCGGGCGGCCAGCAGCTGGGTGATGGCGCCCAGGTACTCGTCCGGGCAGTCGATGGTGAGCTCCTCGTAGGGCTCGTGCACCTTGCCGTCGACCTGCCGGGTCACCACCTGCGGTTTGCCGACGGTGAGCTCGAAACCCTCGCGCCGCATCTGCTCGACCAGGATGGCCAGCGCCAGTTCACCGCGGCCCTGTACCTCCCAGGCGTCCGGGCGGCCGATATCGAGCACCCGCAGCGAGACATTGCCGACCAGCTCCTGGTCCAGGCGCGATTTCACCATGCGGGCGGTGAGCTTGTGGCCCTGCACCCGGCCGACCAGCGGCGAGGTGTTGGTGCCGATGACCACCGAGATGGCCGGTTCGTCCACGGTGATGCGGGGCAGCGCGACCGGGTTGTCCGGGTCGGCGAGCGTATCGCCGATCATGATGTCGGTGATACCGGCGACGGCGACGATATCGCCGGCCACCGCGACCTCACCCGGCTGCCGTTCCACGCCGATGGTCTGCAGCAGTTCGGTGATCTTGACGTTCTTGACCCCGTCGGCGTGCATCCACGCGACGTTCTGGCCCTTGCGCAGTTCGCCGTTGTGGATGCGCACCAGCGCCAGCCGCCCCAGGAAGGCGGAGGCGTCGAGGTTGGTGACATGGGCCTGCAGCGGCGCGGTCGCATCGCCCTTGGGGGCGGGGATGTTCTCGAACAGCACGTCGAACAGTGCGTCGAGGTTCTCCGCGTTCGGCACCTCGCCGTTCTGCGGCTGCTCCTTGGACGCCTTGCCCGCACGACCGGAGGCATAGAGGACGGGCAGGTCCAGGGCGAGTTCGGCGGCCTCGGCGGCGTCGTCGTCGAGGTCGGAGGCCAGGTCCAGCAGCAGGTCGTGGCTTTCCTCGACGACCTCGGCGATACGGGCGTCGGGACGGTCGGTCTTGTTGACCACCAGGATCACCGGCAGGCAGGCGGCCAGCGCCTTGCGCAGCACGAACCGGGTCTGCGGCAGCGGGCCCTCGGAGGCGTCGACGAGCAGCACCACGCCGTCGACCATGGACAGGCCGCGTTCCACCTCGCCGCCGAAATCGGCGTGGCCCGGCGTATCGATCACATTGATGACGGTGACGGAGCCGTCGGGATGGTGCCGGTGCACGGCGGTGTTCTTGGCGAGAATGGTGATGCCCTTCTCGCGCTCCAGGTCGCCGGAGTCCATCACCCGGTCGACCGGTTCGGACCGTTCGGCGAAGGCGCCGGACTGCCGCAGCATGGCGTCGACGAGCGTCGTCTTACCGTGGTCGACGTGGGCCACGATGGCGACGTTGCGAAAATCGCGTGCAGACGACACGCCGGTTCCTCCTGCTGTTAACTGTTGCTTGCGGCCGGACCCTGCCCCGGGCGGATTCGAAACTCGCCGGGCATCTGGGCCGGTTACACCCTACCGGGAACGTGGTGGGCCGTCGGCGCCGCCCATAGGTAAGGGTATGCTAACCCGCATGGGCAAGGTCAAGGCGAGTGAGGTTTCGAGCCTCAAGCCGAAGAAGAAGTGCTGTCGGAAGAAGACGCGCTGCGTGAAATGCCCTGTGGTCATTATGCGGATGAAGCGCCTGGAGGCCGCGGGCGCGACCGGTAAGGAACTGAAAAAGGGACTGAAGAAGGCCCGCGCCGCCTGAGCCGCGCGGTGCGTTGTAGCCGCCGCGGTTCGGGGTACCACGGCGATATGACCACTCCACTGTTGTCCGATACCGAAATCTCCGAAGCGCTGGAAACGCTGCCCGGGTGGACCCGCGCGGGTGACGTCATCAGCCGGACCGTCGAGGCGGAATCGTTTCCCGCCGGGATCGAACTCGTGCGGCGGGTCGCCGAGGCGGCCGAGGCCGCGAACCATCACCCCGATATCGATATCCGCTGGCGAAAGGTGACCTTCGCGCTGTCCACCCACTCCGCGGGCGGGCTCACGGCACAGGACGTGTCGCTGGCCCGGGAGATAGATCGGCTGGCGGGCTGACCTCCGCCGCCGTCCGGCGGCCCGCCCAGATCGTCCACCCGTACAGGGCGAGGACGCCGATCGTGTCCACCGCGCCCAGCCAGGACCAGACCCCCCAGCGGGAGATGGTCCAGATCGAATCCTGCAGGAAGGACAGCACCCAGGGGGCGCCGATCAGCGTGGTCAGCAGCCAGTAACCGGCCAGGATCCGCGCCCCCGGCACCGCCCGGAACGGACCGTAGAGCAGCCACAGCACGGCCGGCAGCAGCCAGCCCCAATGGTGCGACCAGGAGATCGGCGACACCATCAGGCCGAACAGTTGCACGATCAGCACCGTGCCCAGCAGATCGTCGCGGCGCAGCGCGCGCCAGGCGAACCAGCCCAGTACGGCGAGCACGAGCACCCCGGCGATCCACCACGGCCCGGTGCCGACATCGCTGCCCAGCAGCCGGCTCAGCGCGCCGCGCAGCGACTGGTTCCATACCGAGCCCACCGGCCCGATGCGGTCGGCGTCGCCGAGCAGGGTGCCGAAATAGCGGCGCGTCTCAGCCGGATTGATCAGGAAACTCGCCGCCACCGTGAGCCCGAAAACCGCCGCCGACCAGACCGCGGCCGCCCAGCGCCGCCGGGCCACGAAATAAAGGCCGCTGATGGCCGGGGTGAGTTTGATACCGGCGACCACGCCCACCAGCGCGCCCGACAGCCACCAGCGGGTGCTGCGCACCGCGATCATCACCCCGAGCATCAGGAAGACGTTGACCTGCCCGTAGTCGATCGTGGTGCGCACCGGTTCGAACCACAGTCCGGCCGCCGTCCACGCCACCATCGCGGTGCGCCGGCCCGGATCGTGCAGCGCCTCGGGACCCATCAGCAGTTCGAAGCAGATCCGCACCACCCAATAAAGGGCCGCCACGATCGCGAACAGCCACAGCACCGCCACGACCGTGAACGGCAGGAAATGCAGAGGGAAGAACACCACCGCCGCGAAGGGCGGATAGGTGAAGGGCAGTGGGAAGTCCGGAGTCTTCTCGGCGTAGGTGAAATCGTAGAGATGGTCGGTCAGCAGGGCCGCCGAGCCGTCGACGTAGACGTGCAGATCGACCAGGTTCATCCCGTTCGGGGTGAGCAGCATCCACAACAGGCGCGCCAGCACGCTGATCCCGAGTGCGGCCAGGGCCAGGCGAAACGGTACGAAGCCCCGAATATCGGTCCGGGCGCTGGGCTGATTCAATCCAGGAGCTTTCGAGTAGGTCCGCTCCGGCGGCCGGACCCGGTGCGGTTGCGCGCGTCGGCAGGAGTTTCCGGCTCGGACTACATTAACCCGGCGCTCCCGGGCTCCCGCGCGAGCCTCGGCAGCGGCGTGGAATACGGCTCGGGGGCGGGCCCTCCGCGACGTTCGGTAACCGTTCGGTGGTAGCTCCGGTAACCATTGAGCAACCTATCGCGACACCCGGCGGTTACCGCCTCAATTTTCACACCCGTCACTACACTTACGCCTACCGCTCGGTAGCACAGCGAATCAGGGCTCGCAATCCCGACCCCGGTGCTGTACAACGCGCGGCAGTGTCCTTAGAGTGACCCCGAAACGACGGCTTTTCAGCGTCGCCCAGATGTACCCGAGGTAAGGACGGCTAGACCAGTGCTTCGCACCCGAGGATCGCGGATCGCATTGTCCGCGCTCGCCTTCGCGGCGAGCGCCTCCCTCGTGGCGCCCGCGACAGCCGTCGCGGATCCGGCCACGGAGGCATCGGTGAGCAGCGTCCCGATGGTCCCCGAAGGGGTCCCCACCGACGTTCTCGCCGCCCTGGCCCCGGCCATTGTCAACGCGCCGGCCCCCGCCGCGCGGGATATCGCCGCGCCGGGTAGCCCGCAGGCGGCCATCCTGGCCCAGGCCCGCGCGCTTCTGGACACGGTGAATCTGCCGCCGCAGATCAAATCCACCCTGGAACGGGTCATCACCTTCCTGGACGGCAGTGGCGGTGGCGGCCCCGAGATTCCGGAGTCCGGCCCGGCGATCGCCCAGTTCCTGTACCCGACGATCGGTAAGGGCTGCATCGCCCCCTCCGGCGACTCGATCGGCACCGCGCTCGCCGTACCCGGCCCGGCGCAGCTGCCGCCCCCGGGCCCGGCCGCCGGTCAGACCGGTTTCGTGTTCACCGCCCTGGGCACCGAGCGTCCGACCGCCGAGCAGACACAGCCGCTGATGGTGCAGTGGCGCAATCTGGACACCGGCGCATCCGGGTCGCAGCCGCTGACCGACGCGGCCAAGATCAACCCGGAGGGCCCGGCCACCCTCTCGGCGATCGCCGAAACCGGAGCGGGCCGGATCGTGGCGGTCATCGGTGGCGGGCTCACCACCCAGGCCACCGAAACCGAGGTGCGCAGCTGCACCTTCGCGCCGACCATCGGGTTCTTCACCGTCGGGTAAGGCTTAGCCGTCGGATAGTGCGTAACTGCCCCGCCCCCTTGATGGGGCGGGGCAGTTGCTTTTCGGGCCCTTCTGGCGGGGGTGAGGTCGGGGTGGGGCTTCGCGAATGGTGAGGTGGAGGTGTCCCTTCGTGAAGGGTGAGTTGGGCTAACCCTTGCCGAAAAGGTGAGTTCGAGGTAGCCCTGTCGCGGAAGGTGAGTTTGGATCGGCCCCTTCGCGGAAGGTGGGTATGGACGAACCTCTCCGCGAGGGTGAGTTCGGATGTGTCCCTCCGCGAAGGGGCGGGCTGTAATTTTGGAGCGCCTCCGGCGCTCGAGGGTGGGGCCCTATTA
>NZ_JBSFRU010000016.1:0-40436 GCF_053589395.1 Nocardia sp. NPDC003345 | reverse complement strand
GCTCCACGAAGACGATGCGCAGCGCCGGGAACCGATCGAAGACCCCGTCGAAGATCAGGCTCATCACCTGGTTGGCCGCCAGCAGCGAGTAGGTCACCATGAAATCGTGGTTGTAGCTGGGGAATCCGACCGGCGGCATGGGCATCGTCTCGTAGGCGCCACGGCTGAGATGACAGCTCACCGGGAGGTCGTGTTTCACCGCGGCGGCCCAGATCGGGTCGTAGCGGGCGTCACCCCACGAGGGCCGGGGTTCGGCCTTGATCAGGATCTGCGCCATATAGGGATGCCCGGCCCAGTGTTCGATCTCGGCGACTGCGGCCCGCGGATCGTCGATGGCCACACAGATCGAGCCGCGCCAGCGCTGATGCCAGTTGTTGTGCGAATCCAGCCATTGCGCGTCGAGCCAGCCGTTGACCCCGGTCGCCATCGCGGCGGTGGCCTCCGGCAGGCGGGTCGCCTTGACGGTGGGCTCCAGGATCACGATATCGGAGCCGGCCTCCATGATGAGCTGCCGGAACGCCATATCCGGGTCGCTGCCGGGGAATTCGCCGTTCTCCGGGAACGTATCGACCCGCATCGCCTTCGAATGCGCGTAGTCGGGCGCGTCGTAGATGATGGTGTCGCCCACTCGGTGACTGAGAAAGAACGAGGTACGCCACGGTTCCGGGATATGTTCCACCAGGTCGCCCCGCCGGGGGACCGGGTGCACATCGGAATCGACGACGCGTACCGGAACCAGTTCCGTGGAAGGAACTCGCGCTTGTACCTGTGCTGTTGTCATAACGCCTCCTTCGTAGGGGCTGCATACGGTCGGCGGAGGCCGTAGCGAAGGCGGAGGTATCGCCGCTTCGTGGACAGATCCGAGGGGGCCGGATTCATCCGCCGACCGCGGTTACGGCGTCTATATCGATGCTGTACAGCCGCGCGGCGTTTCGCCAGCAGAGTTTTTCCCGCTGCTCGGCGGTGAGCGCCGCGGGCAGGGTGTCGATATCGCCGCCGTGCCAGTGCGGATAGCTGGAACCGAACATCACCATGTCGTCCTTGCCGGTGAAGTCCAGCCATTCGCCGGCGAACGGGGCGTCGCCGGGACCGTCGATCGTGGCGTGCACGAAATACACGTGTCCGGGCAGGTAGTCGCTGGGCATCCGGGGCGCCCAGGGGGTCTGTTCGAGGTGCGGCCGGCCGAAGGTGTCCATCCGCCAGGTGAACGGGGTGAGCAGATCGGCGCCGCCGTCGGCCCAGACGAATCTCAGATCCGGGTACCGCTCGAACACGCCCTCGGCGATCATGTTCATCAGGTGATAGATGTAGTTCAGCCCCATGAACCCGTAGTACTGCTCGTAGGTGCGGGGATGTCCCGACGGGGTGGGCGGCAGGCCGATGCTCTCGCCGGTCTCGATATGCACCGCCACCGGCAGGTTCGCCGCCGCGGCGGCCTCCCACAGCGGCCAGAACTGCGGTTTCCCGTACAGTTCCCGCGATTGCAGGGGAATACCGAGCTGCACGATCCGTGGATGGTCGCCCAGCCGCTCGATTTCGCGCAGCGCGCCGGCGATGTCCTCGGGATTCACCCGCAGGGTGCCCCGGAAGCGATCGTGATGGGTACCGCTGTCCAGCCAGCGCGACACCATCATGTCGTTGTGGGCGGACAGGACCGCCGTGGTGAGATGACGGTCGGGCAGGATGCCGCGGGTCATGGGATGCAGAATCGCCACATCGACACCGCGGGCGCCGAACAGCTGCTCACCCACGAACTCCGGGTCCGAGCCCGGATACCCGCGCTGCGGTCCCCGCGCGCCCTTCGCGTACTCCCCGCCCGGCGCCCCGTACCAGTCCATTTCGGCGTCGGGGATACCGCGGCTCTTGAACGGCTCGTTCAGGAATGTCCGCATATCGTCGTTGGAGCGGAAGAAGATGTGCACGCTGGTATCGATCACCGGGGTGCGGGTGCCGTCGGGCAGATCCTTCATGGCGATACCTCGTCGGGGAAACAGGAGTACGGCCGATCCTCGCGGGTATCGGCCGTACTCCGGCGGTCAGTACTCGAAATCGATCACGACGGGATCGGGATGTTCGGTTACCGGCGCGGCCGGTCCCTGCTCGTCACAGATCCGCTGCAGATGTTCGAGGGTTTCCTCGAGGCCGGGGCCCAGCCGCTTACCCGGGGTGAAGGTGGCCGGCAGATGACGCATGCCCTGGATGACACCGATGGTGTCGTAGTGCACCGTGCCGACCGGGTCGCACTTGTAGTCCGGCATCCGGTCCAGCACCGCCAGGAGCATGGACTTGAACACCGTCCGCGCCACATTGGATCCGATGCACCGATGTACCCCCAGCCCGAAGCTGAAGTGCCGGTTGCCCTTACGGTCCAGCACGATATCGTCGGCGTCGGGGAAGATGGTCTGGTCCCGGTTGGCCATCGCCCAGGACAACCACAGCCGGTCGCCCTCTTTGAACTCGGTGCCCTGATAGGTGCAGTCGTCGGCGATGGTGCGGCCGTCGCCCGGGGCGGGGGTGAAGTAGCGCAGGAATTCCTCGGTGGCCGAGTCCAGCAGATCCTCGCGGTCCCGGCTGAGTTCCTCGCGCTGATCCGGGTTCTCCGCCAGCCACTCCAGCGAATGCGCGGTGAGCGCGGTGGTGGTGTCGAAGCCGCCGCCGATGAGCAGGCCCATCATCCCGAGCAGTTCCATATCGGGGGCCGGTTCACCGTCGATGCGCAGTTCGACGAGTGCCTTGATGAGGCCGGGCTTCGGGTCGGTCTTGGCCTCGTGCAGGCTGGTGAGGATATCGATACCCATGGTCCGGTGCATTTCGGCGACCCGGGGGGCGTCGGGGGAGTTCTCGGGGGTGTAGACCGAGGCGTGGACCGGATCGCTGTACACCGACCACTTCTTCAGCGGGATGCCCAGCATCGCCAGCGTCAGTACGGCGGGGACGATATTGGCCAGATCGTCCACGAAGTCGATGCGGCCCGTCTCGATCTTCTCGTCGAGGCTGGCCCGGACGATCTCGTCGATGAACGGCTGCCAGCGTTTCACCGCGGCGGGCGACAGGTACGGATTGAGGATCGAACGGTAGGTGCGATGTTCGGGCTCGTCCATTTCCAGCATGCCGCCGCGGACCAGCGCGGCCCGCTGCGCCTTCGGGATCGAGATGCCCTGGTAGCCGCGGCGTTCGTTGTGCACATCGTGGTCGACCGACGCCTCGGGGCAGCGGGCGAGTTCGAAGACCGCGTTACCGCCGGCGGCGACCCAGTGCCCGTCGTAGGTCTCCGACCACGCCACCGGGCATTTCGCATGCATCTCGTGGGTGATCTCGCTGAACTTCTCCCGGTACTCGGGAGTGTGCCGATCGAAGTGGTACCGGTTCTGTTTGCGCTGGTCGTTATCCGTAGAAGTCACGGTATGTAGTCCCTCTGCTGGTCACTGGGTCGGCGAACCTTCGCCGGGGGTCCCGGAGCTCTGCGCCACTCCGGGAGTCGTCGGATGGCCGACTCGGCACCGGGCGGCGGCGCGCGTATCGATCGCCTGCGAGCTGCGCGCCGCCTGCGCCGGCGTGGCCGGGCGGGTCAGAGCTTGTGGTCGTACCACTTCAGGTAGCCGCCGGCATCGACGCGCAGCTGCATACCGGTGACGAAGCGGGCTTCGTCGGAGACCAGATACAGGATGGCGTTGGAGATATCGACGGGTTCGATCCACGGGGTCTTCATGGCCTGCTGCACGTAGAAGGCCGGTTCCGCGTCGGCGCGGCCCGGGTTCTCCAGATCGGGCCGGAAGGACCGGTACATGGGTTCGCTCTGCAGCATGTCGGTGTTGCAGTTGGTCGGGTGCACGACATTGGCCCGGATACCGCGGGTGGACAGGTGCCGGGCGATATCGAAGACGTAGTACGACAGTGCCCGCTTGGAGTGGACGTAGGCCATACCGCCGAGGTCCGAACCCGGGTTGTCGACCTTGCTGGTATCGACCATCGCCGCGGTCGACCCGGTGGCCACGATGGACGCGCCCTCGCCGAGATGTGGCAGCGCGGCCTGGATGGCGTTGATGGTGCCGACCAGGTTCGTATTGATCACATCGGTCCACGCCTGGATATCCGGCTTGCCCTTCATACCGGCGACGCCGGCCTGGGCGATGACGATATCGAGTTTGCCGAGTTCCGCGACGCCCGCGTCCAGTGCCGCCTTCAGTGCGACCGCGTCCCGGACGTCGGTCTGGGTCGCGACGATGCGGCGGCCGGTCTTCTCGACCAGGCGCACGGTTTCCTCGAGGTCTTCGGGCGTGGCCAGCGGGTACCCGATGGTCGACATGCTCTGGCAGATATCGACGGCGATGATATCGGCGCCTTCCTCTGCCAGTCGGACGGCGTGGCTACGGCCCTGACCGCGCGCGGCGCCCGTGATGAATGCGACTTTGCCCTCAACACGTCCCACAGCATTCCCTTTCGATCTGTGTTCGGGAGTGACCTGCCCGGTGCGCCGGAACCGGTTGGGGCCCGGCGCGATACGGGACAGGGTGCGCGGCGACCGCCGCGCGCCGATCCGGCCGTGGACCCGATGCTGTATTGCCGGCGGAGACCCAGCACCGCCGGGTACCGGCTGCGGACATACGGCTGTTCTCGTATGCGAAAAGAACTGCGTTTTCGCATACGAGAACGGTACTCTACCGCTGGGGTCGGCGGCAAGGTTTCGGAAGAAGCCTGGTCGATCCGGCAATCTTCGGGCAGCCGCCCATTCGTGCGCCGATCCGGACCGCCGGATATCGGCAAGCTGCGTACCGTACGAGTATCCAGTGTTTTCATCATTGGAGAATCCAATTTTCACCAGTCGGCGGGATTCGCGCACCGGCTCGCGTTCCGGACGGCTCGCTGCGGCCGGCCCGATCACCGCCGATGCGGAAGGGGTGACCGGAATGACCATTCGGAACAGCCGAGGTGGCGGCGCATGACCCGTTCGATACCGGAAGAACTGCGGGCCCGGTACCTCGCCGAGGGGTGGTGGACCGGCGACACCATGGGTGATCTGCTGAGCCGGGGACTGGCCGCGGCCCCGGACGCGGCCTTCCGGGTGCACTCCGAGGTGCGCCCGTGGCGCGGAACCTTCGCCGATGTGGACCGGGTGGCCCGGCGGCTGGCGGCGGGCCTGCGGGCGCGCGGTGTGGGTCCCGGCGATGTGCTCGCTTTCCAGCTGCCCAATTGGATGGAGGCGGCGGCGACCTTCTGGGCCGCGTCGTTCCTGGGGGCGGCGGTGGTGCCCATCGTGCATTTCTATGGACCCGCCGAGCTCGGCCACATCCTGCGGGTGGCGCGGCCGAAGGTGTTCATCACGATGACGGAATTCGGCCGCCGGGCCTACGATCCCGAACTCTGCGCCGATATTCCGATCGTGGGCGTGGTGGGCCGCGATTTCGACGAGCTGCTCGCCGACGAACCCATGACCGGCGTGCTGTCCGCCGATCCGGCCGGTCCTGCGCTCATCGCCTTCACCTCCGGGACCACCAGTGCCCCCAAGGGGGTGGTGCACAGTCATCAGACGCTGGGCTGTGAATCCCGGCAGCTGGCCGAACGCAACGCCGACGACCGCGGTGACCAGCTCACCGCGACCCCGGTGGGGCATTTCATCGGTATGGTCGGCGCCTGCCTGTTGCCCGTGCTGCACGGGCGGCCGGTGAACCTGCTGGATGTCTGGGATCCGGGCCGGGCGCTGGCGCTGATGAAATCCGACGGGCTGGTCGTGGGCGGCGGGCCACCGTATTTCGTGACCAGCATGGTCGAACATCCGGACTACACCCCCGGCCATCTCGCGCATATGCGGCATGTGGGTCTGGGCGGGTCCGCGGTGCCGGTGGCGGTGACCCGGATGCTGACCGATCTCGGGGTGATCGCCTTCCGGGCCTACGGCAGCACCGAGCACCCGTCGATCACGGCCTCGGCGCTGGACGCGCCGGAGCGGGAACGGCTCACCACCGACGGCCGGCCGATGCCGGGGGTGGAGATCCGGTTCGCCGCGGACGGCGAGATCCTCAGCCGGGGCCCGGATCTGTGCCTGGGCTACACCGATCCCGAACTCACCGCGCGCGCTTTCGATGCCGACGGCTGGTACCACACCGGCGATATCGGGGAACTGGACGCCGACGGCTGCCTGACCATCACCGATCGCAAGGCCGATGTCATCATCCGCGGCGGGGAGAACGTGGGGGCCCGTGAGGTCGAGGATGTCCTCGACGCGATGCCGCAGGTGGCCGAATCGGTGGTGATCGCGCTGCCGGACAACCGTTTCGGTGAGGTGGTGGGCGCGGTGCTGCGGCTGCGGCCCGGCGCCTGCCTGCCGTCCGAGGCCGAGGTGCGGGAGTTCTTCGAGCGCGCGGGGGTCGCGCGGCAGAAGGTGCCGGCCTGGTTGTTCGAGGCCACGGACTTCCCGCGCACGCCCAGCGGCAAGATCCAGAAACATTTGATCCGAGAGGGTATTGCGGCATCCATCCTGCGAGAATAGTATTCTCAAAAAGGGAGATTACCGTTTTACCAGCGCTGGTCCGGCCCGTGCCCCGCACGGCAGCCCGCCGGACCGGCGCAGTTCACCCCGCCTGCTCGCCGAAAGGACAGCGCAGTGCCATCGCATCAACCGGCCGCCGAACCCGGCCCGACGCACGCCTGGGACTCCGAAACCGATGTCGTGGTTCTCGGGTCCGGCGCCGCCGGGCTCACCGCGGCCCTCACCGCCGCGGTCGAGGGCGCGGCGGTGGAACTGTTCGAGAAGGCGCCGACCGTCGGCGGGACCAGCGCGGTCTCCGGGGGCCTGGCCTGGATTCCCGCGCACACCCGCGCCGAACGCGAACTCACCGTCGAGGACGCGCTGGCGTATCTGTCGGCGCAATCACTGAATTCGATGGACGACGAGCTGGTGGAGGTGTTCGTGCGCACCGGCGCGCGGATGCTCAACTACGTCGAACAGCACAGCGCCGTGAAATTCGAGGTCGCCGAGGGGTTCCCGGACTACAAACCGGAGCTGCCCGGCGGCCGGCCCGCCGGCGGGCGGTCCATCGGCCCGGCCGCCTACGATCTGGCGCGGCTCGGTGCCTGGCGTGACCGGATCACCACCTTCCCGCTCGACTGGAGCAATGTCGGGTTCGACGCCGAGACCCGCGCCCGGCTCCGGTCGGTTCTGGGTGATGCCGGCGCCGATGTCTGCGTCGCCGGCCAGGCATTGGTGGCGGGTCTGCTGGAAGGTGTGCTGGCCGCGGGGATCACCCCGCGGACCGGGGCGCGGGCGGTAGAGCTGCTGGCCGCCGGTGGTGCGGTCACCGGGGTGCGGATCACGCTGGAGGATCGGGAGATCTCGGTCCGGGCACGTCGCGGGGTCGTGCTCGCCACCGGTGGATTCGAATGGGATCCCGGACTGGTCACGGCGTTCCTGCGCGGCCCGATGACAGGACCGGTGTCCCCGCCGAACAACACCGGCGACGGGCTGCGGATGGCGATGGCCCTCGGCGCCGAACTCGGCAATATGGGCGAGGCCTGGTGGGTGCCGGTGGTACAGCTGCCCGGCGACACCATCGACGGTGAACAGCGCAGCCGCAGCGTCCGGCTCGAGCGCACCCGCCCCCGCAGCATCATCGTGAACCGGGCCGGGAAGCGTTTCGTCAACGAGGCGGCGGAGTACAACTCCATGGCCGGGGCCTTCCACTACCTGGATCCGCGCGGCGGCTACGTGAACAACCCCGGCTGGATGGTGTTCGACGCCGAACATCTGCGCCGCTACGGATTCCTCGGTGTGGAACCGGGCGGTGCGGCCCCGGACTGGTTCTGCGAATCGGCCGACCTGGACGAACTGGGGGCGCGCACCGGAATCGACCCGGCCGGGCTGCGGGCCACCGTGACCGCCTGGAACCGGGCGGTCGCCGCCGGATCCGATCCCGATTTCGGCCGCGGCGACAGTGAATACGACGGCTACTGGGGCGATCCGGACGCCGATACCGTCGCCGGCCGCACGCTGGGCCCCCTCGACACCGGGCCCTACTACGCGGTCCCGGTGACGGTGGGTGCCATGGGTACCAAGGGCGGCCCGCGGACCGACCGGGAGGCCCGGGTCCGGCATATCGGCGGTGCGGTGATCCCCGGTCTGTACGCGGTGGGCAATGCGATGGCCGGGGTGACCGGCCGGGCCTACGGCGGCGCGGGCGGAACCATCGGCCCCGGCATGGTGTGGGGCTTCCGGGCCGGATATCACGCGGCCACCGGCGATTCGGCGAAGTGCTGAGTCATCGGAGGCGGGCCACAGCGAGCGGGCGGACGGACAGTGCGGCTCCCGGGCCCAGATCGCCGAAAGCGGCGGGCCCGGAAGCACGGACGGAGCGGAAGAGGTAGCAGTGTCGGAATTCGAGAGCGTGTGGCGCGATCTGCAGGGGGTCGCGTTCGAGCAGGGATACCTGGACGTGGAGGGGGTGCGGACGCGTTACCTGCACGCCGGTGACCACAACAGACCGGCCCTGGTGCTGCTGCACGGGTCGGGCGGTCACGCCGAGGCCTATGTCCGCAATCTCGCCGCGCACGCGGAGCATTTCTCCACCTGGTCGATCGATATGCTCGGCCACGGGTACACCGATAAACCCGGCCATCCGCTGGAGATCGAACACTATGTGCGGCATCTGATCTCCTTCCTGGACACCATCGGTGCCCCGCGCGCCCATATCAGCGGCGAATCGCTGGGCGGGTGGGTCGCGGCCCGCGCCGCCTGCGACCACCCCGGCCGGATCGACCGGCTGGTCCTCAACACCGCCGGCGGATCGCAGGCCGACCCCGAGGTCATGCAGCGGATCATCACCCTGTCCATGGCCGCGGCCGCCGACCCCACCTGGGAGACGGTGCAGGCCCGCATCAAATGGCTGATGGCCGATAAGAGCAAGGACTACGACGATATCGTCGCCAGCCGGCAGCAGGTCTACCGGCAGCCCGGATTCGTCGACGCCATGCGCGACATCATGGCGCTGCAGGATCCGGAGATCCGATCCCGCAACCTGCTCGGCCCGGCCGAGTACGGCGCTATCACCGCGCCCACCCTGGTGGTGTGGACCAGTGACGATCCGACCGCCGATGTCACCGAGGGCAAACGGATCGCGTCCATGATCCCCGGCGCGCGCTTCGAGGTCCTGCCCGATTGCGGGCACTGGCCGCAGTACGAGGCGCCCGAGGCGTTCAACGCCCTCCATCTCGAATTCCTGCTGGGTGGTTGATATGAGCACCGGAAACGGCAGCGGTCCGGAACTGTACGACGTCGTCATCGTCGGTGCGGGACCGGTCGGGCTGACCACCGCGAATATCCTGGGCCGCTACGGCGTGCGGACCCTGCTGGTGGAAGAGCGGCCGAACCTCATCGACTATCCGCGCGGTGTCGGGCTCGACGACGAATCGATGCGCACCCTGCAGTCCACCGGGCTGCTCGACCGGATCCTGCCGCACACCAACCCGAACCAGATCATGCGATTCGTGGACGGGCAGCGCCGGCTGCTGGTCGAGATCGCGCCCACCGATCAGCAGTTCGGCTGGCCCAAACGCAGCGGTTTCATTCAGCCGCTGGTGGACGCCGAACTGCTGCGCGGGCTGGATCGCTTCGACACCGTGGAGATCCGCTGGGGTACCGCGCTGCGCGCGGCGAACGATCTCGGCGACCAGGTCGTGGTGGAGCTCGAAGCACCGGACGGCCCGGAACAGGTGCGCGCCCGCTACGTCGTGGGATCCGACGGCGGCCGCAGCACCACCCGGCACGCGATGGGGGTGAGTTTCGAGGGTACGACCTCGCCGACGCGCTGGCTGGTCGTCGATATCGACGGCGACCCGCTTGGGCATCCGAATCTGGAGGTGGGCGCCGACCCGCTGCGTCCCAACGTCTCGATCTCGCTGGCGCACGGGATCCGCCGGTTCGAATTCATGTTGCATCCGGACGAATCCGATGACGACGCCGAGACGCCGGAATTCCTGAACCGGCTGATGGCCCCGTTCGTCCCGTACCCGGACCGGCTCGATGTGATCCGGCGCCGCGTCTACACCCACCATTCCCGGATCGCGGGCGAATTCCGCAAGGGCAGGCTCTTCCTGGCCGGCGACGCCGCCCATCTGATGCCGGTCTGGCAGGGACAGGGCTACAACAGCGGTATCCGGGACGCGGCGAATCTGGCCTGGAAACTGGCGGCGGTCACCGGCGGGATGGCCGACGACGGTCTGCTCGACTCCTACGACCAGGAACGCCGCAAACACGCACGCGCCATGATCGACCTCTCGACCATGGTCGGCCGGGTGATCTCACCGACCGACCAGCGGGTCGCGGCGGTGCGGGATGTGGTGGTGCGGGGTCTGGCGCTGGTGCCGCCGTTGAAACGGTACGTGCTCGGCATGCGCTTCAAGCCGATGCCGCGTTACGACCGCGGCGCGGTGGTGCACGGCTGGTCGCGATCGCCGAATTCGGCGGTCGGCACGCTGTTCATCCAGCCCCGCGTCGCGACGCGGGCGCGGCCGGAGGTGCTGCTGGACGAGGCGCTCGGTCCCTGGTTCGCGGTGGTGTGCTGGAACAACCGGCCGCGGAAAATACTGGGGGACGAGGAATTCGCGGCGTGGCAGGCGATCGGCGCCCGCTTCGTCGAGGCGCGCCCGGCCACCCAGTTGCACTGGGACGGTCACGACGATCCGGACGTACTGGTGATCGGCGACCACACCGGCGCGTTGAAGAAATGGTTCGACGGTCAGCTGGACTCGGTGCTGTTCCTGCGCCCGGACCGCTGTATCGCCGGCGCCTGTATCGCGCAGCACGCCCCCGAACTCGGCGCGGCGCTGCGCCGGACTCTGACACTCGCCCCGGGAGGTTCCGATGCCGCTGGCCGTGTGCTGCGTTTCGCACAGCCCGCTTCTTGAACTGCCCGGTCCCGGTGAGCAACTGCGGGACGAGGTGGGCGCGGCCCTGGACCGGGCCCGCGCGTTCGTCCGGGATTTCGACCCCGAACTGGTGGTCCTGTTCTCCCCGGACCACTACAACGGGTTCTTCTACAAACTCATGCCGCCGTTCTGCCTGGCCACCGCGGCCACCGCGATCGGCGACTACGGCACCTACGCCGGACCGCTGGAGGTTCCGGAGCCGGCGGCGCTGCGACTCGCCGAAGCGCTGCTGGACGCGGGTATCGATATCGCGACCTCGGCCGCGATGGAGGTCGACCACGGCACCGTGCAGCCGCTGCAACGGTTGTTCGGGGAGGCCACCGCGCGGCCGGTGATCCCGGTCTTCATCAATTCGGTGGCCACCCCGCTGGGACCGCTGCGCCGGGTGCGGGCACTGGGCACCGCGGTCGGGCGGCATCTGGCGACACTGGGCAAACGAGTGCTGGTGATCGGTTCGGGTGGGCTCTCCCACGATCCGCCGGTCCCGCAGCGGGCCACCGCGCCGGAACCGGTACTGGAACGCATCGTGCGCGGCGCGCCCATGACCGGCGAGCAGCGCGCGGCCCGGCAGACCGCGGTGATCGCCGCGGCCCGGGATTTCGCCGCGGGGGACAGCCCGCTGCGACCGCTCAATCCGGACTGGGATCGCGCCTTTCTCGAGTTGGTCGATACCGGGCGGCTCTCGGCGGTCGACGACTGGGACAACGACGAGATCGCGCGGACGGCGGGTAATTCGGCGCATGAGGTGCGTACCTGGATCGCCGCGTTCGCGGCGCTGGCCGCGCAGGGCACCTATCGCACCGGCGTGCGCTACTACCGGCCCGCGCCCGAGCTGATCGCCGGTTTCGCCGTGCGGACGGCCCGGCCCGCCGACGAGCCGACGACGACAGGAGGCGAGCAGTGAGTACAGACGAGGCAGCGGCTTTCGACGAGACCGTCGATCTGCTGGTGATCGGCTCCGGCGGCGGCGGGATGAGCGCCGCCCTGCGGGGTGAGGCCCTGGGCCTGCGGACCCTGGTGGTGGAGAAGGCCGATTACTACGGCGGCTCCACCGCGCTGTCCGGCGGCGGTATCTGGGTTCCCAACGCGCCCGCGCAGCGACGCGACGGTTTCTCGCTGGACCCCGACGAGGTGGTGGGCTATCTGCGGACCATCACCGGCGGGCTGGTCACCGACGCGCGCCTGCGGGCCTACGTCGAGAGATCACCGGACATGATGGCGTTCCTCGAGGAGCGCAGCCGCTGGCTGGAATTCGTGTGGAAACCCGGCTACGCCGACTACTACCCCGAACTCGAGGGCGGCTCCCCGCAGGGCAGCACCATCAATGTGCCGCCCATCGATCTGCGCTCCCTCGGCGACGAGGAAGAGAACCTGCTCAAACCGCTGGCGCTGGCCCCGAAGGGGATCTGGTTCGCGCCCAAGGATCTGCGGATGTTCTATCAGGTCCGGCAGAACTGGCGCGGTAAGGCCGTGATGCTGAAGCTGATCTGGCGGATGATGCGGGCCCATGTCTTCGGCGACCGGATCGCCGCCATCGGCCAATCGCTGATCGCCCGGCTGCGGCTGGCCATGCGCGAACGCGATATCCCGCTGTGGCTGGGCTCGCCGATGACCTCGCTGATCAGCGACGCCGACGGCCGGATCACCGGTGCGGTGGTCGAGCGCGACGGGAAACCGGTGCGAATCCGGGCCCGCCGCGGGGTGATCGTGGCGACCGGCGGTTTCGATCACGATATGACCTGGCGTAAAGAGGAACTGCCCGAGGTCGACCAGGACTGGAGCTTCGGCAACCCGGTCGCCATGGGCGACGGGATCCGCGCGGGGCAGCAGGCCGGCGCCGCGACCGAACTGATGGACGAGGCCTGGTGGTTCCCCGCCATCCAGTGGCCGGACGGCCGGATGCAGTTCATGCTCAACGAGCGCATGATGCCGGCCCAGTTCATCGTCAACGGGGCCGGGAAGCGGTTCATCAACGAGGCCGCGCCCTATATGGATTTCGGGCACGCCATGATCGAGGGCCAGCGCGGCGGGGTCGCCCATATCCCGTGCTGGCTGATCACCGATCACCGGTCCTGGCGCAGGTATGTGATCGGCGGCCACCTGCCGATCCCGAAGGTGCCCTTCGCGCCGGTACCCACCGGATACAAGATGGTGCAGGCGTGGCTGGAGTCGGGTGTGGTGAAGGCCGCCGGCAGTTTCGCGGAACTCGCCGCGAAGATCGACGTGCCGGCCGCCGAACTCGAGGCCACCGCGGCCCGGTTCAACGAGCTGGCCCGCTCCGGCCACGACGACGATTTCCAGCGCGGCGACAGCGTGTACGACAACTACTACGGCGACCCCACGCTGGCGAACCCGAATCTGTATCCGATCGGCAAACCGCCCTATTACGCCTTCCGCATCGTGCTCGGCGACCTGGGTACCTCGGGCGGGCTGCGCACCGACGAGCACGCCCGGGTACTGCGGCCCGACGGTGCGGTGATCGACGGCCTGTACGCGGTCGGCAATGCCTCGGCCGCCGTGATGGGCCGCAGCTACGCGGGCGCCGGGGCGACCATCGGACCCGCCATGACCTTCGGCTATATCGCGGCCGAGCACTGCGCGCAGCGGATCCCCGCGCCCACGGGCGACGCGGGGTCCACGGGGGACACCGGCGAAGGGGCGGCCCGCGCCGGGGCCGGAGGAGAAGAACAGACGATCGACACCACTGGAGGTAATCGATGAAAATATCCCTCTTCTACGAGTTCGCCCTGCCGCGGCCGTGGACCGACGACGACGAATTCCAGATGTTCCAGGACGGGCTGGACGAAGTAGAAGCGGCGGATAAGGCCGGGTTCTCCACGGTCTGGCTCACCGAGCACCACTTCCTCGAGGAATACTGCCACGCCACCGCGCCCGAGATGTTCCTCGCCGCGGCCAGCCAGCGCACGAAGAACATCCGGCTCGGCTTCGGCGTCATGCACCTGCCGCCGGGTATCAACCATCCGGCGCGCGCCGCGGAACGCGTAGCGACCCTGGATCATCTGTCCGGTGGCCGAGTCGAATTCGGTACCGGTGAATCATCGTCGGTGGCCGAACTCGGCGGGTTCAATATCGACCCCGCGGACAAGCGCGCCCAGTGGGAGGAAGCGCTCGAGGTCACCATTCGCGCGATGACCGAGAGCCCTTTCACCGGGTTCAAGGGCGAGCACATCTCCATGCCGCCCCGCAATGTCATCCCGAAGCCGCGGCAGACCCCGCATCCGCCGCTGTGGGTCGCCTGTACCCGGCCGTCGTCGGTGCAGATGGCGGCCCAGAAGGGTATCGGCGCACTGAGTTTCGCCTACACCGGCCCGGAGGCGCTCGGTGAGCGGGTGCGCGGCTACTACGAGGAATTCGAGAACGCCGCCGCGCCCTCGGTGCCGCAGATGAACCCGAATATCCTCGCCATCGGCGGTGATCTGTCGATGATGGTCGCCAAGACCGACGAGGAAGCGGTCAAACGGCTCGGCCTGGGCGGCGGGTTCTTCTCGTTCGGGATCATGCACTACTACATGACCGGTATGCACACCCCCGGCCGCACCGGGGTGTGGGATGCCTACCTGGACGCGGTGAAGGAAGACGAAACCCTCGCCTACGGTCCGGGCCGGGGCGCCATCGGCGGTCCGGACACCGTGCGCGAATTCCTGCGCGGTTACGAGGAGAGCGGGGTCGACGAGATCATCCTGCTGCTCAATCCCCGCAGCCATGAGGGAACGATGGAATCCATCGAGATCATGGGCAAGGAGATCCTGCCGGAATTCATCGAACGCGACGAGGCCGCCCGGGCCGCGAAGGCCAAACGGCTCGAACCGGTCCTGGAGAAGGCCGAGGCGCGGCGCCGTCCCTGGGCGACACCGGAATTCGACGAGAGCTATGCGATCGGCGGGCTGCCCACCGGCCGGGGCGGCAAGTTCACCGCCAGTGAGATCCCCGAGGCCATGGCCGAGATCAACGAGGGCCGGGTGAAGGCCGCGCAGGCATTGAAGGAACAGCAGCAGGGCTGAGCGGCGGCAGCGGGAGAGGAGAGCGCGGTGTCCGAGGTGGATTCGATCGACCGGCGGTGGCGTTTCGACGGTAAACGGGTGGTGGTGACCGGCTGCGCGTCCGGTATCGGCGCCTGCCTGGTCACGCAGTTGCGGGATCTGGGTGCCGAGATCGTCGGCCTCGATCGGCTGCGTCCGGGCACCGAACTCGACGAGTTCTACGAGATGGACCAGGCGGATCCGTCGTCCATCGACCGGGCCGTCCGCAAGGTCGGGACCGACGTCGATGCGCTCTTCAATATCGCCGGTGTCTCCTCCGGCATCGGCGACCCGCTGCGGGTGGCCACCATCAATTTCCTCGGGATGCGCCACTTCACCGAAGCGCTCGTCCCGCATATGGAACCGGGTTCGGCGGTGGTCAGCGTGTCCTCGCTGGCCGCCTCCGGATACCTGGAGAACCGCTGGGCCGTGCACGGGTTCCTCGAGACGACCTCGATGGAGGAGGGAATCGCGTGGTGTAGAGCGAATCCGGACGCCATCGCCGACGGGGGCTACCGCCTGTCCAAAGAGGCGATCATCCTCTACACCGTGCGTCGCTCGGTGGAGCTCGCGGGCCGCGGGATCCGGATGAACTGCACCGGGCCCGGCGTCACCGAAACCCCCATCCTGGACCAGCTGCGCTCGGCTTACGGCCAGGACTATCTCGACGGGATCCCCAAACCACTGGGCCGGTCCGCCGATCCCGTCGAACAGGCGTCGGCCCTGCTCTTCCTGGGCAGCCGGGCCGCCGGATACATCACCGGGCAGGTGCTGTGGGTCGACGGCGGAAATCTCGCCGCGCGCCTGGCCGGCGAGCTGGCCGGGCCACGCCCGGGTGAGCCGAAATAGGCAGCTGGAAGGAAAGTGCAACGTGGCAACTCTGACCGATTTCTACAAACTCGGTGACACCGTGCGTAACTGGGGACGGTGGGGTGCCGACGACGAACTCGGCACCCTGAATTTCATCACTCCGGCGAAGGTCGCGGCCGCGGCCGGGCTGGTCCGGCACGGGAAGGTGTTCCCGCTCGGAATCGATTTCAGTTCCAACGGTCCCCAGGGTGCGTTCAAATTCCGGGCGAACCCGACCCATGTGATGACCGTCGACGGTGGCGACGCCGAAACGCTGGTCGAATTCGGACCGAAATGGATGCAGAATTCGGTGGCCGGTGAACTGGCCGGATTCTTCGCCGACAACCCTTTCCGGTTCAACGACGATATGCTCATCATGCCGTTGCAGGCCGCCACCCAGTGGGACGCCTTCTCGCACGTCTACTACGACGACAAGCTCTACAACGGGTTCCCGGCGAATTCGGTGACCAGTATGGGCGCGTTCCACTGCGGTATCGAGAAGGTGGACAGTAAGGGCATCACCAGCCGCGGCGTCCTGCTGGATCTCGTGAAGCACCGGGGCGCGGATGTCTTCCTGGAGGTCGGCGAGCCGATTACCGGCGACGAACTCGACGAATGCGCGAAGCGGCAGGGCGTGACCATCGAGTCCGGCGATATCGTGCTGGTCCGCACCGGTTGGTGGAACCGTTTCCTGGAGGCGGGCGACGGTTCCGAGCCCTATGCCGGCCTGGACTGGACCTGCGCGAAATGGCTGCACGATCACGAAATCGCCGCGGTGGCCGCCGACAACCTGATGGTGGAGAACCCGGTGTCCGGTGTGGACGGCACCTTCCTGCCGATGCATATGCTGTGCCTCCGCGATATGGGCCTGATGCTCGGCGAATACTGGGATTTCACCGCCCTGGCCGCCGATTGCGCCGCCGACGGAGTCTACGAATTCCAGTTGATCGCACCGCCGCTGCGCGTGGTGGGTGCGGTGGGATCACCGATCAACCCGATCGCCATCAAATAGGAGACCGGTCATGACCGTGGGAAGCACAATGGTGGAGCACACAGAACCCGGCGCGGATACGCAACCGTTCGTCGTGGGCCTCGGCGGTACGCTGCGGGCGAATTCCTCGACCGAACGGGCATTACGCCACTGCCTGGACGAGGTCGAGAAACGGGGCGGGCGCACCGCCCTGTTCAGCGGCACGGATATCGATCTGCCGATGTACAACCCGCACGATCCGGCCCGCACCCCGCAGGCTCTCGCCCTGGTGGAGGCGCTGCGGGCCGCCGACGCGGTGATCGTCGGCTCGCCGGGCTACCACGGCGCGATCTCCGGGCTGGTGAAGAACGCCCTCGACTACGTCGAGGATATGCGCACCGATCCCACGGTCTACCTGGACAACAAGCCCTGGGGCTGCATCACCTGCGCCTACGGCTGGCAGGCGGCCGTGGGCACCCTCGGCCAGTTGCGGGGGATCGGGCACGCGCTGCGCGCCTGGCCCACTCCGATCGGTGTCGCGATCAATTCGGCGGACAAGATCTGGGACGACGCCGGCGCCCTGACCGACCCGGGCGTGATCGGGCAGCTCGAACTCCTGGCCGCGCAGGTACTGAGTACGGCTCGGATCGTGGGCCCGGCATGAGGGGGCACAGCCACCGCCGGTGCGAACGGGTTCGAAGCGATCGGCTGTCCCGGCCGAGCGGGCGGGCCGCGATATGAGCGGGTCGAGCCGGCCGGGGCCCACGGCCACCGGTTATGAGCACCGGACGATAGAGGTCGACGGGCTGCGGACACATTTCCTGGAAGCGGGCTCGGGCGAACCGGTCGTACTGCTGCACGGAGGGGAGTTCGGGGCGAGCGCCGAGATCGGCTGGGAACGCACGATCGGGGCGCTCGCGGACCGCTATCGAGTGATCGCCCCGGATATGCTCGGCTTCGGCGAATCGGCCAAGGTCGTGGATTTCACCGACGGCCGGGGGCTGCGGATTCGTCATATCGCCCGCCTGTGCGCGATCCTCGGAATCGACTCGGCGTTCTTCGTCGGCAACTCGATGGGCGCGGTGAACCTCTTCGCCGACACCACCTCCGATACGCCGCGACTGCCGGTGCGCGCCATGGTCACGATCTGCGGCGGTGGGCAGATCCAGGCCAACGAGCATATGCGGGCGCTCTACGATTTCGACGCCACCCTGCCCGCCATGCGCCGTATCGTCACCGCGCTGTTCGCGTCCCCGGCCTACCCGGCCGACGAGGACTATGTGCGCCGGCGGTTCGAATCGGCCACCGCCCCCGGCGCCTGGGAGTCGCTGGCGGCGGCCCGTTTCCGCCGTCCCGGCGCCGAGGCGCCCGCGGCGGCGGGTGACCGGCCCTACGAACAGGTCCGGGTTCCGACGCTCGTGGTCGAAGGTGGCGCGGACAAACTGTTGCCGCGCGGCTGGGCCGCCGAACTGGCCGCCCGGATTCCGGACGCGGATTCGGCGGTCGTCAGCGAGGCCGGGCACTGCCCGCAGCTGGAACAGCCCGAAACCGTCAACGCGCTGCTGCGGGACTTCCTGGACCGGCAGTCCCGCATCGTCTCCGGGGCGGAGTTCGCGCGCAGCGGCTGAGCGGAAACAGCGGCGACAGCAGTGTGATCAGGTATTTCGTTACGGAAGGAAACGCAGCGCATGGGCAACGAGTTGGCGGGCAAGGTCGCGGTGGTGACCGGTGGCGCGTCCGGCCTGGGCAGCGCCATGGTCGAGCGGTTCGTTGCCGAAGGCGCCCGGGTGGTGATCGGGGACGTCGACGCCGAGGGCGGTGCGCGGATCGCGGATCGCTGTGGCGAGGGTGCGGTATTCGAGGTGTCCGATGCGGGTGACCCCGACCAGGTCGACCGGCTGGTCGACCTCGCCGTGGCGCGGTTCGGCGGGCTGCACATCATGTGCAACAACGCCGGGATCTCCGGAAAGATGCACAAGAGCCTGCTGCACGACGATCTCGCCGATTTCCAGCAGGTGATGGCGGTCAACGTACTCGGCGTCATGGCCGGGACCCGCTCCGCGGCCCGGCATATGTCCGAACACGGCGGCGGGTCGATCATCAACCTGTCGTCGGTGGGTGGCGTGCAGGCCGGGGGCGGGGTGATGACCTACCGCGCCTCCAAGGCCGCGGTTATCCACTTCACCAAATCGGCGGCGATCGAACTGGCGCAGTACGAGATCCGGGTGAACTGTATCGCCCCCGGCAATATCCCCACCGACCTGCTCGCGAAGGCCTCGACAACGATGTCGCCGGAGAAGGCCGAACGGATGACCCGCGCCATGCGGGAGATGATGAACCAGGACCGCCCGCTGCCCCGTGAGGGCACGCCCGAGGATGTCGCCGAAGCGGCCGTGTATTTCGCCGGCGACCGGTCCCGCTATCTGACCGGCACGGTGCTGACCGTCGACGGCGGCACCACCGCGGGTAAGGCGCTGCGCCGTCGGGCCGAACCCGCCGCCAACGGCACTCCGGCCCGGTCCTCGTGAAGCGTCCGGATCCCGACCACCGCAATCCAGGAAAGAGAATGTCATGAAAGTGACTGTCGAACAGGGGAAATGCATAGCCGCCGGACACTGCGTGATGGCCGCCGACGCGGTGTTCGACCAGCGCGAGGACGACGGCATCGTCATCCTGCTGGACGAGAACCCGCCCGACGATCTCGCCGATGAGGTCCGCGAAGCCGCCGCGGTATGCCCCGCCATGGCCATCCACGTGCACGAGGAGTGACAGTGACGAATTCCGCTGGATCGGGTTCCACCACGGATACCGACGAAATCCTGAACTATCCGCTGGACCGGGCCCCCGCCTGCCCGTTCGCGCCGCCGCCCGAAGTCCTGGAGCTGATCGCCGAGCGGCCGCTGAGCCGGGTCCGGATCTGGGACGGCAGCACGCCGTGGCTGGTCACCGGTTACGCCGAACTGAAATCGCTGATGTCGGATCCGCGGATCAGCACCGACGATCACCAGCCCGGATTCCCGCACTGGAACGAGGGCATGCTCGATATGGTCCCGCATCGGGCCCGGTCGGTGTTCAACACCGACGGCGAGGAGCACAGCCGGTTCCGCCGGATGATGACCAAGCCGTTCACGGTCAAACGGGTGGACGCGCTGCGACCGGCCATCCAGAAGATCACCGACGAACATATCGACGCCGTCCTCGCCGGACCGCGGCCCGCCGATCTCGTCGAGGCGCTCGCGCTGCCGGTGCCGTCGCTGGTGATCAGCGAGATGCTCGGCGTGCCGTACGAGGACCACGAGTTCTTCCAGCAGCACGCGACCACCGGTGTCTCCCGCTACGCCACCAAAGAGGAATCGCAGCAGGGGCGAGTCGGTCTGGCGCGCTATCTGATCGACCTCATCAAATCCAAGATGGAGAATCCGGCCGAGGATATGGTCACCGAGCTCGCCGAGCGGGTAACCGCCGGCGAGATCTCGATGAAGGAAGCCGCCCAGATCGGCACCGGTGTGCTCATCGCCGGGCACGAGACCAGCGCGAATATGATCGCGCTGGGCACCCTCGCGCTGCTGGAGAACCCGGATCAGCTGGCGCTGCTGCGCGATACCGACGATCCCAAGGTCGTCGCGAACGCGGTGGAGGAACTGCTGCGCTACCTGAGCATCATCCAGAACGGTCAGCGCCGGGTCGCCCTCGACGATATCGAGATCGGCGAGCACACCATCAAGGCCGGTGAGGGCGTGATCATCGATCTCGCCCCGGCCAACTGGGATCCGAACCAGTTCCCGGAACCGGACAAGCTCGACCTGACCCGCCCGGCGCGCCTGCACGTCGGTTTCGGTTTCGGCCCGCATCAGTGCGTCGGCCAGCAACTGGCCCGGGTGGAACTGCAGATCGTCTTCAAGACCCTGCTGCGGCGGATCCCGACCATGCGGCTGGCAATTCCGGTCGAAGACGTCGAATTCAAGCACGACAAGCTGGCTTTCGGTGTGTACCGGCTGCCGGTGACGTGGTGAGCACGCCGAGACAACTGCGCCGAGAGGAGACCGTCCTGTGACGACCAGCGCGCCCAGCGACGTCTATTACGACCCCTACGATGTCCAGCTGAACGCGGATCCGTATCCGATGTTCAAGCGGATCCGCGACGAACGACCGCTGTACTACAACGAGACCCACGATTTCTACGCGCTGAGCCGGTTCGCCGACGTCAACGCGGCCTTGATCGACAAGGACACCTTCAGTTCCGCCCGCGGCGCGATCATCGAACTGATCAAGGCGAATATCGAGATCCCGCCCGGGGTGCTGATCTTCGAGGATCCGCCGATCCACACCATGCACCGCAAACTGCTGTCCCGGATGTTCACGCCGCGCAAGATCTCCGCGCTGGAGGACAAGGTCCGGGAGTTCTGCGCGCGCAGCCTGGATCCGCTGATCGGCACCGGCCGTATCGACTTCATCGCCGACCTGGGCGCGCAGATGCCGATGCGGACCATCGGCATGCTGCTCGGGATCCCCGAGGAGGATCAGGAGGCCGTCCGCGATTTCGCCAACGACCAGATGCGCACCGAAGAGGGCAAGCCGATGAAGGCGTCCACGGAGGGCATGGTCAGCGGTGAACTCTTCGAGAAGTACGTCGACTGGCGCACCGAGCACCCGTCCGACGACATCATCTCCGAACTGCTGAACGTGGAGTTCGAGGACGAGACCGGCACCCTGCGCAACCTCACCCGCGACGAGATCCTCACCTACATCAACGTGGTCTCCGGCGCCGGTAACGAGACCACCACCCGGCTGATCGGCTGGGCGGGCAAGGTGCTGGCCGAGCATCCGGACCAGCGACGGGAACTGGTGAACGACCCCTCGCTCATCCCGGCCGCGGTCGAGGAACTGCTGCGGTTCGAACCCCCGGCCCCGCATGTGGCGCGCTATGTCACCCGGGATGTGGAATACCACGGGCAGACAGTTCCCGAGGGCAGCGCCATGATGATGCTCATCGGCGCCGCCAACCGCGACGGCCGGCATTTCGCGCCCGACGGTGACGTCTTCGATATCCACCGCGAGAGCAAACCGCATCTCGCCTTCAGCGTGGGGACCCATTTCTGCATGGGTTCGGCGCTGGCCCGGCTGGAGGGGCGGATCGCGCTGGAAGAGATCCTGAAACGGTTCCCGGAGTGGGAACCCGATCTGTCCGTCGCGAAGCTGTCGCCGACCTCCACGGTCCGGGGCTGGGAGAGTATGCCCGCGAGCTTCTGAACCGCCGGCAGTCGCGCTCGAGCGTCCCCGTGCACACGGCACGGGGACGCTCGGCGTTTCGGTGGCGTCACCTTCGCCCTCTACGCTGGCCCGGTGTTCTTCATCTTCGGATTCGGCACCAAACGCAAAGCGCTCGGACCCGGCTCCACCCGGACCTGCCCGCGCTGCCACAACACGACGCAGTGGCAGCGAATGCGCGAGTACAAGCAGTTCACGCTGTTCTTCGTCCCGGTCGCCCGCTGGAAGCGCCGCTCGCTCGAGGTGTGCGGTATCTGCGGCACCGCCTTCGAGATCTGAGCGCGGGCGTCCGGCGCGATATCAGAGCGTCGCCACGTGCTGTTCCAGTACGGCGCGGATCGTCGCCCGGTCGATCGCTCCGTGTGGCGTGACGGCGTCCAGGGACAGCCCCGAGACGAGGGCGGCCAGATGGGCGGCCTGCCGCTCGGGGGCGGCGGTCGCGGCGGCGGCCAGTGCGTCGACCAGCACTGCCCGCAGGTCCGCCGCCATCTGCCGGACCACCGGTTCGAATGCCGGGTCGGTACGGGCGGCGGCGATGATCTCCATCAGAACGACGGCTTCGCGGTGCCGTTCGTCGTCCAGGGGGACCAGTTCTTCGAGAATTCGCACGAGATGACGTTTCGCCGCGCGACGGTCACCCGGGGCGGCGGCGTGCCGGGTGAGACGCCGGCCCATACGGTCGCCGACTTCGGTCGCCACGGCGACGATCAGGGATTCGTGATCGGTGAAGTAGTGGCGCACCGAGCCGATGTTCAGCCCGGCCTCGGCGGCGACCCGGCGGAAGGTCGCGGCGGCCAGGCCCTCGGCGACGACGAGGCGCAGGGTGGCGTCGACGATCTCGCGTCGCCGGGTGTCGGCATCTATCCGGATGGGCACCGGCCGAGTCTAAATCCGATGGCTTTTGTATCACGCGCGTGATACAAAACTCGCGTACGAGTTCTCCGACCGTCGAAGGGATCCGGACCATGGACGAGACCGCGGCACTCGCCGCCAACCGTGCGAACTGGGACGAACGGGCCGATGTGCACCGGCGCTCCGAAATGTACGACGTCGACGCGTTTCTGGCCGATCCGGCGGTGATCTCGTCGGTGGTGCTCAACGATCTCTCGGTGCTGGCCGGGTATCTCCCGGCGGCCGGTGTCCAGGGCCGGTCGCTATTGCATCTGCAATGCCATATCGGCACCGACACCCTGTCCTGGGCGCGCCTGGGCGCGGTCGAGGTGCACGGCCTCGACCTGTCGCCGAACTCCCTGCGTCATGCCGGCCGGCTCGCCCGCGCCGACGGCCGCGATATCACCTGGGTCGAGGGCGACGCGCGATACGCCTCGGCGTTGATCGACCGGCGGTTCGATGTGGTCGTCACCAGTGCCGGCACCATCGTGTGGCTCCCCGATCTCGGCGCTTGGGCCAAGTCGATTCATGACCTGCTCGAGCCGGGTGGAGTCTTCCTGATCCGCGACGACCATCCCATCCTCGGGGCGATGGATTGCGAGCCCTGGGAGATCACCGACGACTACCTGGGTGGGGGAGGCAGCCGCACCTACACCGATTCCGGTAGCTACACCGAGAACTCGATCGGGCAGATCACCCGGGTCGAGGTGCACGAGTGGCGCCACGACCTGGGTGAGATCATCGGCTCGCTGCTGCGCGCCGGTCTGCGGATCGAAGAGTTCGCCGAACTGCCCTATATGGATTGGCGCGCCTTCCCCGGCCTCGTCGCCGGCCCGCGGGGCTGGGAGCTCCCGCCGGGCGCGCCGCGGATTCCGCTGAACTTCGCGGTGGTGGCCCGGCGACCGGACTGACCGGCGGCTCAGTTCAGGAACATATCCGGGATCGGATTGGCCCCGCCGCCGTACTCCGAGAGGTCGGTGCGACCGGATTCGATGAGGCTGGCGGCGTCGATATAGCAGTTGCCCGTATTGAACTTGGCCTCCCGTGACAGGATCTCGGCGGCGGCGTCGCCCATGATCCGTGGACTGCGCGATCTCTCCAGCAGGTCGCTGCCGTCCGGCAGATTCGCCACCGCGGAGGTCGCGATATAGGTCTGGGGCCACAGGCAGTTCGCGGCGATACCGGCGTCGGCGTATTCCGCCGCCCAGCCCAGCGTCAGCAGGGTCATACCGTACTTGGACAGCGTGTAGGACGGATGTGCGCCGAGCCAGCGTGGGCTGGTGTTCAAGGGTGGCGCCACGGTGAGGATATGCGGGTTCGGCGCCTGTCGCAGGTGGGGTAGGCAGGCCCGGGTCAGCAGGAAGGTGCCGCGCAGGTTGATCTGCTGCATCAGGTCGAACTTCTTGGCCGAGAGTTTCTCGGTGGGGTCGGTGGCGATGGCGCTGGCGTTGTTGACGCAGTAGTCGATCCGCCCGAACCGTTCCACTGCGGTGTCCACGACCCGCTGGACATCGTCTTCGTCGCGGACATCGCCCACGACCGCCGCCGCCTTCCCGCCGGCCGCCTCGATCTCGGCGACGGCGGTGTGCACGGTGCCGGGCAGTTTCGGATGCGGCTCCGCTGTCTTCGCCAGCAGCACCACATTGGCGCCGTGGCGGGCCGCTGCCAGGGCGATGGCGAGACCGATACCCCGGCTGGCCCCGGACACCACCAGCGTCCGGTCGGTGAAGATCTGCTGTTCGGTCGTCATGTCACTCCCGGTCGATTACGCGTTCGCGCGAAGCGGTATTGGCATTCTCATTTTCTGCAAGTATCGTATTCAACGATGAACGATGCAGTCCATACCTCCTCGGGTATCCCGCTCGATCCGGTCTACGGGCCGGAGGACCGGCGTACCGAACCACCCGCGCCCGGCGCGTTTCCGTTCACCCGGGGCAACTACGCCACCGGATACCGGGGACGGCTGTGGACCTTCCGTCAGTACTCGGGCTTCGGCACCGCCGAAGAGTCGAACCGGCGCTACCGCTACCTGCTGGAGCAGGGCGGTACCGGTCTGTCGGTAGCGCTCGATCTACCCACCCAGTGCGGCTACGACTCCGACGATCCCGAGGTGATGGAGGAGGTCGGCCGCGTCGGCGTCGCCGTCGACACCCTCGCCGACGCCGAGATCCTCTTCGACGGCATCCCGCTGGACAAGATCAGCACCAGCTTCACCATCAACGGCACCGCGGCGATCCTGCTCGCCTTCTACGTGGCCGCCGCGGAGAAGAAGGGCGTACCCCGGGAGAAACTCACCGGCACCATCCAGAACGACATCCTCAAGGAGTACGCCTCCCGCGGCACCTGGATCTGGCCGCCGCAGCCCTCGCTGCGCCTGATCGCGGATACGATCGAGTTCTGCGCCGCGGAGGTACCGCGGTTCAACGCGATCTCGGTGGCGGGCGCGCATTTCCGCGACGCCGGGGCCACCGCGGTCCAGGAGATGGCCTTCACGCTCGCCGACGGCGTCACCTACTGCGATACCGTCGTCGAACGCGGGCGTATGAGTATCGAGAAGTTCGCCCCGCAGATCTCCTTCTTCTTCTACACCCACGGCGATTTCTTCGAGGAGATCGCCAAGTACCGGGCGGGCCGCCGCCGCTGGGCCACCATCGTGCGCGAACGCTACGGCGCGACAACCGACAAGGCGTCGATGTTCCGGTTCGGGTGCGTGGCCGGCGGTGCCTCGCTCTATGCCCCGCAGGCCCAGAACAACCTGGTCCGCATCGCCTACGAGGCGATGGCGGCGGTACTGGGCGGTGTGCAGTCCATGTTCACCGCGGCCTGGGACGAACCGTTCGCGCTGCCCAGCGAGGAGTCGGCGACCATGGCGCTGCGCACCCAGCAGATCCTGGCCTACGAGACCGGCGTGACCCGGGTGGCCGATCCGCTGGGCGGTTCGTACTTCGTGGAAGCACTCACCGATAAGACCGAGGCCGCCATCCAGGAGATCATGACCGATCTCGAGGAGCGGGGCGGGATGGTCCGGGCCATCGAGGACGGCTATCTCCAGGGCCTGATCGCCGACGAGGCCTACAAGCTGCACCAGGAGATCGAATCCGGGGTCAAACCGGTGGTCGGGGTGAACAAGTTCGTCTCCGACGAACCCGCGCCCGAGATCTCCACCTACGAACTCGACGCCGAGGGCCGGGAGAAACAGCTGAAACGGCTGGCCAAGGTGAAGGCCGAACGGGATTCGGCCGCTGTCCGCGACACCCTGGCGGCCCTGTCGCGGGCCGCCGAAGGAGACGACAACCTCATGCACCGTTTGATCGACTGCGCCAACGCGTACTGCACGGTGGGGGAGATGACCACCGCCCTGAAGGACGTATGGGGCGAATTCCAGCAGCCGGTGGTGTTCTGATGACCGCGCGCGTACTGGTCGCCAAACCGGGCCTCGACGGCCACGACCGCGGCGCCAAGATCGTGGCCCGCACCCTGCGCGACGCCGGTTTCGAGGTGGTCTTCACCGGAATCCGGCAGCGGATCGAGGACATCGTGTCCATCGCGGTCCAGGAGGATGTCGCGGTGGTGGGGCTGAGCATCCTGTCCGGCGCTCACGTGGCGCTCACCAAACGGGTCGTCGACGCGTTACGCGCCGCCGACGCGGGGGATATCGCGGTGGTGGTCGGCGGGACCATCCCGCAGGGCGATATCGAGAAATTGAAGGCCGTCGGCGCCGCCGCGGTGTTCCCGACCGGTACGGCGCTGGATGTGCTGGTCACCGAGATGCGGGCGCTCACCGGTACCGCGGCCCCGTCCTGACTCCCGGACGCGGTGACGTCCGGGCCGGAGCCGCCGCCATGACGGTGGGCGGCGGCTCCTCCTCGAAATAGTTGTGAGAGTGGAGGAATCGTGCGGATCGGTGTGATGATCGGGCCCGAGCGTGGCGATACCGCGCGTAAGGCCGCCCGGATGGTCGACGACATCAAATGGGCCGAATCGGCCGGGATGGATACCGCCTGGATACCGCAGATTCCCACCGATTTCGACGCCCTGGTGACGGTCGCGCTGCTCGGTGCCGCCACCGAGCGGATAGAACTCGGTACCGCCGTGGTCCCGCTGCAGGCCCAGCATCCGGTCGCGCTGGCCCGGCAGGCGCTCTCGGCGCACGCGGTGGCCGGTGGCCGGCTCGCGCTCGGCGTCGGACCGTCCCACCACTGGATCGTGCAGGATATGCTCGGTCTCCCGTACGAGAAGCCCGCCGCCTACACCCGCGACTACCTCGAGGTGCTGAACCCCGCCCTGAACGGGCCCGGGACGGTACAGGTCTCCAACGGCAGTTTCACCGTCGACAATCCGCTGGACCTGGGCCCGGTCGCACCGCTGCCGGTGCTGGTCGCCGCGCTCGGCCCGGTGATGCTGCGGATCGCCGGCGAACATGCCGACGGCACCATCCTGTGGATGGCCGACGAACGGGCCATCGCCGATCATGTGGTGCCGCGCATCACCAAGGCCGCCGCCGATGCCGGCCGCCCGGCCCCGCGCATCGTGGCCGGCTTGCCCATCTGTCTCTGCGCCACCGCCGATATCGATACCGCGAAGCAGCGCGCGAACCGGATCCTCGGTGAGGCCGAGGTGTCCCCGAACTACCAGCGGCTGCTGGAAAAGGGCGAGGCGAAGGATATCGGCGATATCTGCATCGCGGGTGACGAGGAGGCCATCGCCGACGGTCTGCGCCGCTACGCCGAGGCGGGTGCCACCGACCTGTCCGTACGGCTGCTGCCCATCGGCGACAACCGCGACGAACTGATCGCCTCCAAACGGCGTACCCGGGAGATGATCGCGGAGATCGCCAGGGATCTCCGATGACGCGATATCGCACGCCGCGCGGACCCGCCCGGCAGGAGCTCCGATGAGTACCGGGCCCCTGGCGGGGATCCGGGTGCTGGAAGTGGGCACCATGCTGGCCGGCCCCTACGCCACCATGATGCTCGCCGACCTGGGAGCCGAGGTCACCAAACTCGAACCGGCGGGCGGCGATATCTCGCGCAACGTCGGCGACTCCTACTTCGCGAGCCTCAATCGCGGCAAACGCAGTATCCGCCTGGATCTGGCCGCACCCGCAGGACAGGCGCGGCTGGCCGAGCTGGCCGCGGATTCCCATGCGCTGCTGGTGAATCTGAAACCGTCGGCCATCCGCAAACTCGGCCTCACCTACGACGCGCTACGGCAGTACAACGAGCGGCTGGTCTGTGTCGCGCTCACCGGCTTCGGGCTCGACAACGGCGACGACCCCGCCTTCGACTACGTGGTCCAGGCGTCCACCGGGATCGCCGCCCTGACCGGCGACCCGGACGGACCGCCCACGTTGCCCGGATACTCCTCGGCCGACAATTCGACCGGATTGACCGCGGCCCTGGGCCTGCTCGCCCAGATCGTTTCCGGACGGGGCGGCCAGATCGACGTGTCCTTGCGCGATGTGATGCTGTCGCAGCTGAACTACCACGCGGCCGCCTATCTCGACAACGGCACCGAACCGCTGCGGCGGCCGTACGGCGCGCATTCCTATTACGTTCCCGCCCAGCTCTTCCCGACCGCCGAGGGCTACCTCGCGCTGTTCGTCACCCACGACGGATTCTGGCGCTCGTTCTCGAAGGAAGCCGGGCTCGGCGGGTACGAGACCATGGCCGAACGGGTCGCGAACCGGTCCGAAGTGCTGGAGCTGGTGAGCACGGCCCTGCTCACCGACACCGCCCTCTCCTGGGAGGCGCGCCTGCGCCCGCTGGGGGTCCCCGCCGCCGCGGTGCGCACGCTGCCGGAGGCGCTGGACGACACCCCGGAGATGGTGGTGCGGGCCGGTGACCACCGGCTGGTCGCCTCACCCATCCGGGTGGCCGGCTGGACCCCCGACTACCGCCCCCCGCCCCGGCTCGGCGAACACGGCGGCACCGCGTCCTGACACCGCCTCGGGCGGAGCCCGGAAGGCGATATCACCGACCCCCGTCCGTCAGCGGCCCGCGGGCTGTTCGTCGGCATCGGGCGGGCACCAGGGCGCGGCGGCGAAGGGCCGGTCCGGGTAGTCGCCGCAGTAGGCGTAGATCCGGCGGACCACCTCCCCGTTCTCGACCCGCAAGATGGTGACCGCCTTGTTCCTGGGCACATTGGGTCTCGGCCGCACGCCGTAGTGGAAGGTCCCGGTGACTCCGGGCAGCACACCGAGACCGGTGAGCTGCCGGGACACCGCGGCCAGCGTCGGCTGCTGTCCCGGAGAGGTGCGGTGCAGTTCCCGCACCGCGGTCAGGTACACCTGCGCGCCGTCGTAGTCGAGCGCGGCGTGACCGTCGAGCGAGCGCTCGCTCTCGGGCTCTTGTTCGAAGGCGAAGCGCTGCCGCAGCAGATCATAGAACCGGGTGGCGATCGCGGCCGGTTCGGAATCGGTGACGGGGGCCGGAGCGAAGGACACGAAGTAGTACGGCACCCCGGCCAGTGCCTCGCGAGAGCGGGCCACCGGATCGGCGACATGTTTGGTGACGTCGTCGGCGCCGATAATGGTCGTGGCGCGATGCTCACAGGTCGACGCGCCGCGCAGGAACTCACCGAAATCGGGAACGCCGCGGCCGGAGAAGAAGGCGATACCGTCGCCGGTGCAGATATCGGTCCCCGCGTCGAACGCGTTGCCGAAGGCGTGGTCGTCCCCCGGCGAGGTGGTGGCGGGCAGACCGGACGGCGCGTACGTGTTCGTCTCCACCGTGAAACCGAACCGTCCGAACCAGTACCCGGCGTCGTCACGCAAATTGGTGCTGTAGAGATCCGACTCGTCGCCGGAGTAGTAGATGCGGACCCGCGGCGGCGTGGTCAATGCGTTCGCGGCAAATCCCGCCACGGTCGCCGCTTCCCGGCGGTTCTGCGGTGTCACCTGGATGAACAGCGGATTCCGGTCGGCCAGCGAGTCCAGCGAGAGCGTGGTGGCCACCATCGGGATACCGCCCTCGGCGAGCACCCGCACGGTGTCCTGGGTCGCCTGATTACTCATATTGAATCCGACCACCCCGACGATGGTGGGGTCGGTGCGCGCGGCCTCGACGATCTGCGCGGCGAGTTTCGGGCCCTTGGCCGTACCGCGGCCCGCGTTGCCGATCAGGATGCGGATCAACGGCTCCCCGGGCCCGACCGCGTCGATCTGCTTGCGCTGCGCGACGACCAGGCCTTCCAGGCTCTCGCGTTCGGCGGTCAGATCGGCCGCGGTGCCGCTGCCGTGTTTCGGCGCGGTGAGCGCCTGGAGGTTGACCAGGGTGAAGTAGGGCCGCTCGGGATGCTGTTCGTGCAGGTCCGCGGTCCAGGAGTTCTGGTCCCGGATGGTGTCCAGCACCAGCTGGATCTGGTCCTGCACGACCTGATCGCGGGCCGGCGGCCGGAAGAAATTATACGAACCGTCGCTCAGGCCGATACATTCGTCGCCGTCCCAGACGACGGTCGCGATATCGGTCCCACAGGGGTCGTCCCGAACCGGATGGAACAGCGCCACGGCCACCGCGGCGCAGACCACGGAGACAGTGGTCACCAGCGCGCCGAGAATACGTCTGGTGCGCCGGGGCCGGGTGATCCGCATCGGCGGCGGCGACGGGTGGGCCGGGTTCGGGAACAGCGGTTCGTCGGCGAGATCGCGGCCGTCCTGTTCGGGGGAATGCACCTGGGGCCGCGGCGCGTCCCGGATGGGCAGCAGCCGGGCGCCGATGAGCCGGCGGACCTGCCGCAGCGTCATCGGGCCCGGATTCCGGGCATCACCGTGGCGCAGCACGTCGAGCAGTGCCTGGCCGAACAGCGTGTAGGAATCCCGGCTCGCCAGCTGCGCGGGATCCTTGGAGCTCGAGGCGCACAGCAGGGCGACGCCGCCCAGCCCGCCGCCCGCGTCGAGCGCCGTCACCGCTTCGTAGGTCTCCTCGCGGGCATCGGCGTCGCGGCCGGTCCCGTCCAGAACATCGCCCGGCGCCGTCTCGCCCGGACCGCCGGGAGCCCCGGGGATCTCGTCGAGTTCGGATTCGACCGCCTCCTGCGCCTTCGCCGAGGCGACCTGCTGGATATCGCTCTGGAAGTCGTGGACGGCATGCGCGGCGAAACAGGAATCGAGGATGACTATCCGCGAACTCCGGGGTGCCGTGTGCTTGAGTGTGCGCGCCAGGGCCTGCACCCGCAGGCTGGTTTCGACCGGCGCCGGTTCGTGGGTGTCGCGCAGCAGCAAACAGTAGAAGCGTTGCGCCTCGAAGAAGGCCCCGTGCCCGATATAGGCGACCAGAACGAGCATGCCTCGCCCGTGGCGGCTGCGGGTCCGCCTCATATGGTGCTCGAGGAACTGTTTCATGCGGTCGAAGTGCTCCACCGCGGTGGCTTCGCTGTCGAAGAGGTCCAGCACGTTCTCGGCGGCCAGTCCCAGGCCGTTGTCCCCGGTCAGATAGGCCGTGAGTCCTTGGGCGGTCCGGCTGAACGCGGTGGCGGCGGTGAACCGGTCCAGCCGCGGCCAGCTGCTGGCACCGCAGATGACCGCGACCGTCCGGTCCGGATCATGCATGGTCGTCGCCGGAGAGGAAGTCGCGCAGGATCCGCTCGTGGCGATCGGTCAGCGGACCCTTGATATGCACCGTCTCCCCGGTGTCCGAACGGCTCAGCCGGAAACTGGCGTCGTATCGGCGCGCGCCCCATTTGAACAGCTCACGAATGACCAGCACCACCGCGGGCTGGGACAGCACGATCGTCAGGATGGTCCCCAGATCCTGGTTGAACTCGTTGTCCCGGACCCGGGCGGTGGAAACCTCCGGCACGGCCAGGCGCAGGCTGTCGGACAGGTCGGCGCACAGCTCGTCCGCGGTGGCGAGATCGATATCGGGGAACGAACACGTCACCACGAACTCGCCGCTGCTGGTCATTCTCCGCCCCCTATTACCCTGGTGGGGAACAGGTTACACTGCGCGCCCCACCCCGCCACCCGGGCCGCCGGTCCGATCCCGCCGCCCGCGCGGTCCGCCCGATCGCGTCGCGCCTACTCGCCGGCAGGGTTCCGGGAGGGCGTTCCGGAACCGCCGCCGTACCCATTCAGGCGTGGGCGCGCAGTGCCGCGATCAGCCACTGCGCCCCCGGCACCGCCGGCGGCCGGGCCGGCCAGTCGTTGAGGGTTCCCAGCAGTCCCCAGTACCGCTCCACCCGGGCATCGGTGAACGTGGACATCCGCTCGGCGAGCTCGGCCCGGTCCATCCCGGCGGGCACCGCGCTGTCGAGCACCCGTGCCGCCGCGGGCGAATCCGGTGCGATACCGCCGTCCAAGGCGGCGGCGGCCGCCGCCAGATCCACTTCCGGTTCCTGCGGAGCATCGGCGGCGGCACCCGCGACGGCCATTTCCCGGCAGCGCGCCCGGAAATCCGGGTCGCGGACCAATCCCGCGAGTTCGATCCACGCGTCGACCTGCTCCGGGGTCGGGTCGTCGGGCAGGGTCGCCGGCATCGACCGCATACCGGTGGCGATTCCGGCGCCGGGCGCGTCCGGTTCGATCCCCGCGAACGCCTCGTCGACGAATTCGTCGATGATCCGCTGGCGTTCGGCGGCGGACAGGGTGGCGAGTTCGTGCATGATCCTCAACTCCTCGGTAGTGCTGTTACGTCGCGCGACCGACCGCAGCACCGCCCGCCGCACCCGCAGGGTGCGGATCTCGGCGTCCAGCGCCCGGGCGTGCGCGGCCGCCACGGCGGCCAGGCTCGTCTGCCGCTCCAGTACCGCGCGCACGGTCGCCAGATCCACATCCAGCTCACGCAGGGTGTGCACCAGATCGAGCCGGGCGACGGCCTCGACGTCGTAGAGCCGATACCCGCTGCCGCTGCGTGTGGTCGGCGGTACCAGCCCCTCGTCGGACCAGAACCGGATGGTCCTGGTGTCCAGTCCGGTGCGGCGGGCCAGTTCTCCGATCGTGAACAAGCTGCTGTGGTCGGTCACGGGACAAGCCTGGACCTTCCAGCCACTGGAAGGTCAAGCCGATTCGCCGGCGCGGGGCGAGAATGTCGAGGCGTTAGCGACTGAGCCCGGCCGAGGACGCGTTCGCCGGAGTATCAGCCGAGGATCTGCAGTGGCGCGACAACCGAGAAGAATGCCCCGATGAACCACTGTTTGATCAGCCGCCACAATGTGGGATAGGAGCCGTCGTCGTGCCGGAGGCGGAGGCCGAACAGAGCCTTGCCGAGCGTGGTCCGGATCAGTCGCTGGAGGAATGTGCGGTGGAGGAACGAGGCGATCACGCCCGCGAGCACACCGGACATGATCGGGTTCCACGGTGGCTGCGGCGAATGAACGAACTCGTTCCACACCGCCAGGCCCACCGCACTGTGCAACGACAGGTCCAGAAGGAAGGCGATGACGATCAGGGCGTGCCTGGAATTCTCGTGACGGCGAGGATTCGCCCAATCGGCCGTCACGAAGTCGGGAGCGTTGTTCTTCGGGCGGGTGGCAGGTTTTCTGGAGACGTTTCGAGGCAGGGGCTTGTCCAGGTCCACTACCGCGCACCCGCCCCTGCTGCGCGTCTGCGTGCCGTAGTGCCTTGTCGTAGTCGGCTAGAGCGCAAGACTGGTTCTCCCGGAGTCAGGTGGCGGCTGTGGGAAGGTGACGGATGCGGCCATATTGAGAATCATCCCGCGGTACTGCGGTCCGGTTCCGGGGTCCGCAGTCGAGAGTTCTACTACGGCGATCGACGAACCGTCCGTGGAAGGTACGGTCACTTCGATCTGGAACACTTCCGGGGGGTCGCTGGTAGCCGGATAGCTCGCGATCGACGGTGCCGCGTGCTTTTCGGACCACTCGAAGTAGAGGATCGGGACTGCCGGGCCTTCGATGATCGCGAGCTTCCCTCGTGATTTCTTCTCGGCCTTCGCGTTGATCAGTTCGCTGAGCACCAGTCTCGGGTTCCGATCTTCGCCGTAGTCGAACGAGGAAATGGTGAGCCATGAGACGGCCACCCGCTCGAACGCCGCCTCCCCGGTCCGATGTATGCCGATAGCGCTGTATACCGCGTTGTTCGCGGCCAGCGTGGCCAGCATGAAGTGCAAGGTTCCGAGTACGTTCGGTACGTCGTCGCGCATAGGGCCGGGCACGGACTCGGTGATCAGCGGACCAGCGTTCTGCAGGAGGGTTTCAAGGTCGCCGAGTGGGATTTCGTTGTATCCGGGCGGGATTTCGATACCGATGGCCGGGGCGGGGCGTAGCTTGTCGTTCGGCATTTCGGCGGTTACTCATCCCCTCCTAGGCCTGCCAGCTTCTGCACAGTCCCTCCGGCACGTGTCAGGATCGCGATGGCCGGTGCGGTGCTGGGGATTCCAGGCGTGTTGGCCATATCGGCCACCTGCAGTATCCGATAGGTGGTGCCGGCGATTTCCGGCGTACTGTTCAATGCCACGCCGGCCAAGGCTGGATCGGTGCCCTTGGCTACCACGTTGGCTATCAGGCCGGGATCGTGCGCGCTGGCGGTCCAGGTACTCACCATGCCCTCCATCCGGCCGAGATCGTCGACCCCGCGCAGCCCGGCCCACGCCGTCTTGGCCAGGCCGCTGGCGCCGGGCAGCACACTGAGGGCATCTCCACCCACGGTCAACCACGCCTTGGAATCGCCCGACATGAGACCCTCGCGGATTTCCGGATCGGTGAAATCGAGGGTGAGTGCGCCGGCGCCCGCGACCAGGGACACCCCGAGAGCGATCGCGGAAAACGGTGGTGGTGTGACCAATGCGAGCAGGCCCGCGACCGACGCGGTGATGGAGAGCGCGGTATGGATACCCTCCCGGTGCTCGTCGATCCAGTCACCGATCGACCCGATCGCATCCTTGATCTTGTCCCAGATGCTCTTGTCCGGCTCGCTCGGAGCGAAATCCTTGGCCGCGGCGTCGAGTTCGGAGGCTATCCGTTTCGCGGCGTTCTCGTGTTCGGTGGCCAGGTCACGGACTCGGGCGACGATCGAATCCTGGGCGCCCAGCCAGTTGCTCAGCGCGGTGTTGGCCGCGTTCACCCGGGCGGTGGCGGCGTTGAGCCGGGTTTGTGCGGCCTGTAGCGCGCCGGGGTCGTCGAACTGCTGATTCGCCAGGCCGAGGTCGGGGTTGGCATTCGCGTTCTGGACCTCCGTGACGGCCTTGTTGACCTCCGCGGCGGCGACTCCGGCTTCCTGATCCAAAGCTTTGGCCTGGTCACGGAATCCGATCAGGGCGGTGTTCCATTCCCCGAGAACGGTTACCGCGCGTTCCAGCGAACTCTGGGCGTAGCCCAGATCTTGCGCCAGGGTGGCGTCGAAATGACTGCGGAACGCGTCTCCGGCTTCGCCTTTCCAGACCTCGTCGTTGCTGTTGCGCAGCCGGGCCAGCAGATCGTTGGTTTCGCGTACCGCGTCGGCGGCGGTTCTAATCCGGGTGCTCAGGCCGGCGACGTCGTCGGGGACGCCGGGAACAGGGTTGTAGCCGAGATTCGGAAACGGGTTGCCGGTCACGCCGGGGCCTGCTCACCAGTGCCGGCCGGGGGCTGATTCACCTGTCCGAGCGCGCCGGCCGTCGCGTTGTCGGCCGCTTGATAGGCGGCGAGGCATTGATCCACGCCGTCGGCGGTAGTGCGGGAGAGCTCGCCGATCCGCTGGACTCCGAAGCGCCAGCGCCGCTGAAAGCTGTCGGCTGCGTCGTCGAGAGTCTGGGTGCCGATGCTCGCGGCCCCGACATCGGCCATCGCCTTCAGCGCGTCCTCGAGGATTTGCTGCGAATTCCGCAGTCCGGTAACCGTTTTGGTCAATACATCGATATCGACCTGAAGTGGATTCGTCACCCGGCCCCCTTCCGCTCCCGCCCGGTGGATTCGTCGGACGATACCAGCCCGCACCTACAAGGGGCCTCAACCCTGGGGCCCGTCAGCCGACGTGGTCAATCGATCGCACTGGCGCCCGGCGCCCCGGCCTCCGGTTCGCCCGGGCGCGCTGTGACGCCGGTCGATGGGTTGAGTGGGGGTCGCGGGGCTGAGTAGGGTCTGAGGGGATGCGGGGGGCCGGCCGGTTCCCGGTCCTGTGTGGAATCCGGTGTCGGGAGGTTCGTGATGGTCGTTGCGCGGTCGGTCCGGGGGATTTTGTGTGGGGTGGGGGTTGCGCTGCTGGTCGCGGGGTGTGATTCGGGGAGCGAGGGGACGGCGGCGCCGGTGACCACCACGACCGGGCTGCCGATCGCGGCGGAGGCGCCGTCGTCGTTCGATCCGTGCACGGATATTCCGCAGGACGTGCTGGCGTCGGAGGATCTGCGGCGGGGGGTCACCGACGCGAATGTCGACGGGGGGCAGGGAATCAAGTGGCGGGGGTGCCGCTATGTGGCTCCTGACAGCTATGCGGTCGGGATAACCACGACGAACCTGACGTTGCCTGTTGTGCGCGACAACGACAAATTCGTTGTCCGGCAGGAATACATGGTCGATGGCAGGGCGGCAATAGCTGTGGATTCGGCCGGCGATCCCGATGTGCGGGCCTCCTGTTTGTTCTATGTGGAAATGGCTGGCGGCAGTCTCGAACTTTCAATGGACAATCCGTCGTCGAACGACAAGACCGGCCATTTGGATACCTGCGAACTCGGGTTGGCTCTGGCTCAGAAGATCGCTCCTTCGATACCGGACGCTTGAGCGGTGAGATTCGGAGAAGTAAACAGAGGGAGGAGGTTCGAGAGTGAGTGACGACGAGGTTCCACGCCCTCTGGGGGAGTTGCTGACCGAGGCGAGGGAGGGGCGCTTGTCGGTGAATCTCGGTGCGGGTTCCCCGGATGCGGTTCGAGTGAATGCCGAAGAGTTTGTGTACATGGAGCGCGACTGTGAGGGATTCAAACTCTTGATTCGAGAATTGCAGAGTATGGCGCGAGATATCTTTAAGCGTGAACGATGGGATCTCGGAGAGGGGAGTGATGGCCTTTCCTCCGCAACTGTCCTGGTCGGACGCTTCCGCTCGAAGGCGCAGAACGCCGACGATGGGAACGACGTTCATGCGATCTTGGAACAGCACTACCGGATCGTCGAGGATATTCAGGAATTGCATCGGGTGATCGCTCAGCGGTATATGGAAACCGACGAGGCGTTCGCAGGCCGGTACAACGAGTTGATGGCCGGGGCGCCACCGGTCGTTCCGTTGGCAATGCCGCCGGCCTTCCAGGTCGTACCCGGCCAGTAGGAAACCCGTGGTGCGGCAGGGCGGTGTGTCAGTGAGATCGAAGCAGGGGGAAAGATGATGACCTTTCAGAACGAGAATCCGAAGATCGGTGATCCGGAGGAACCGAACGGTTTCTCCCATCCCGAGATCGACGGAGCATTCAAACCCCTGGCACCCGGAGACCACGGGATGATGGCGTCCGATCAGTACGGGCAGATCGCCGCCCAGTGGGAGAGCGGCGTGCAGGTTTTCGCGGCCCGGATCCGGCGGTCCAGCGCCGCGGCCTGGGAGGGCCCGGCGGCGGAACAGTCGCGACAAGCGATCGGAAACTACGCCACCCGTGCCGAGGATCTGGTTCCCGCGCTGAATGCCCTCGCCGTCCAGGTCTACGAGTCGGTCACGTCGATCATGCGCACCCAGACCAACCTGCCCGAGGTGATCGAGAAGCGTCCGGGCTGGGATCCCAGAGAATGGACGATCCTTTGGGCCGATAACGAGCGGACCGACAACGAGGAAGCGGCTCGCCAGGTGATGCGGGACTATTACGTGACCGGTTTCGTCGCGGCCGATACGAAGATCCCCGTCCTGCCGGTCCCGGTGAACCCCACCCAACCCCTCCACACGGATCTGCCCACCGATACCGGCGACCGGCCGGGTCCGGGCGGTACATCCACCGACCCGGGCGGCAACCCCACCGGAACCGATACCGGGCAACCGGACAGTGAGAACCCCACCGGAGAGCAGCCGGGCGAGGAGGAGCCGGGCGAGGAAGAGCCGGGAACCGAGGACCCGGGCGACGAGACGGATACCGAGGAGCAGCCCGGGGAGACCCCGGCGGCCACCACACCCTCGACCACCGACGGTCCTGTTCCCACGACGCCGAGCACCACCACCAGCACACCGGGTCCGGGCGGCCCCGGTTCCCCCAGCGGCAACCCGGTCACCACCGGCGACCCCGGTCGAACCGTCCCCGGTACACCGAACACCACCGGAGCTCCCGCGGCGGCGACCGCCGGAACCACCAGTGCCGGTGCGGCGCGCAGCGGTATGCCGGGGATGATGGCGCCGGGCGCGGCCGGTCGCGGGCAGCAGGGCGACGACGACAAACACGAGATCCCGGACTATCTCGTCACTGCCGAGAACACCGAGGAACTGCTCGGAGAACTGCCGCCGACCGTTCCCGGCGGAGTGCTGGGCGGCGAGGTGCCCGCAGCGCAGCCGCCGCGCGACACCTGATCGGCCTGTCCGAAATGCCCCGGCCGCGTTCGACAGGGCCGGGTGCCATGCGTCCACCGCTGTCACGTCTCGAGGGAATCCGCACCGACAATGAGCACCTGGATCTGGGAGCCGGACGATTTCGCCGCGCTCTGGTATCGCGACGGGATCGACCGATTCCCGCGCCCACTGCGCTATCTGAGCCGATACAAGACCCGCAACCCCTATGACGCGCACGCGGCGGGGGTCCGGGAACGGTACGACCGTGACGAGCGCGAAATGATCCGGCGCGCGCTGCACACCGTGTCCGACGGTGACCTGCGGATCGAGATACTGGGCGCGTCGACCGCGACCGGCAAGGGCCGGATCCGGGAGTATCGGGTGGTCGGCGCCCGGAACGCCCAGTACGGAGTGGTGCTGGCGCAGTCGGTGATCGACGGCCGCTACGGTTCGATCCACGGGCACCTCTTCGGTGTCGAACAGCTTCCGAAACGGCTCGCCGCCATGGTGTCGCCGTGCGATCCCGGGCGTGCCGGGGCGGGCACGTTCCATATCGACGATCTCGATTCCGGGCGCGAACGGCAGCAGTCCTTTCGCCGCGGTCCCCGTGAGCAGTACCGGCGCCTGGCGCTGCGGCCCGCCGACGGCGGCGGGAGTGCGGGATTGCGGGTCGGCTCGATTCTGGATCGTTCCGAGCCCTGGTACGGAATCCAGTGGTACGACATCACCGGCGACGGCCGCTACCTGGAGCAGCGGACGCGGGAACATGTCACGGTGCGTCCCGCCGGTGCCGGCGATCTCGCCGCCGCGTTCGCCGAGTGGATCGACCGGGCCCTGCCCCGCCTGCGCGAGGACGAGGCGGATACCTGGTAGCAGCGTCCGTAGCTGCCCGGAAACCCGAGGCGGCGCCGACCGGCCCGCGTGTCGTCGAGGAGCCTTGTCGCCGCTATCCATCGAGATAACGCGCGATATCGGTGAGAGTGCAAGCCCCGTACAGCGTCTCGCCGTCCGATGCGTCCAGCAGCGACCATCGCGCCGGTGTGCCCGCCTCGCGGATGAGGCGGTAACCCAGGCTTCCGGCTTGGGCGGCAAGCGAATCGAACAGCCCGGTGTGAGAGTCGCACGCTCGGCGTCTGTTCACCTGCCCGCCCGGCTTTCCCATGGCGGCCCACCGGCGCAATGCGTTCGAGAGCCGGAGAAGTGTGGCGGTGTCGGTGGGGGATCGCCAATTCCTCCTCCGCGGTATCGGAGTCGCACCGGGGACGCGGTGCGGCAATTCTTCCTTCACTGGCATATTTCCCTCCACTCGGGCTGATCAGTACTCGGAGAATTCCCGGACACCGGGAACCATTCTGCGTTCCTCGACCAGTCGCGCCCGGGCTTGTCTTTTGATCGGGCACGCCGCCGGCGGACACTCGATATGGGTCTGCATCACCTGGTGGGCGTGGTCGACGGTCATCACCGGCACTGTCCGGTGGTCGGTTACCGGTAGTCCGAACAGCATCGTCACCTCGTAACGTCGGGATGGTCTGGTGTGCAATATGGAAAATTCCGCGGTGGAATATTCCACGGCGCCGGCCGCGTATTCAGTCAAGCATCCCTCTTGCCGATTGTGAATCCATACGTAAGATTCTGTGGCACAACGGAATTACATCGGGTGGATAGGTAATTCCGAACTGTTCGACTATTCCATTCGAGTTGGAATAACCGCGAGTAACGGCTACGAAGGGGAGTATCCATGTCCATCGAATCGAATCCCGCGAACCCGCCGACCCTGCCGCGCCGGGTACTGGGCCGACGCCTGCGCGAACTGCGCGAGCTGGCGGGGATGAGCCGGGCGAACGCGGCCCGGAAGTGCGAGATGGGGGCGCAGACGCTGTGGCGTCTGGAATCCGGGCGCAACAGCGAGACCAAGAAGATGGTGGTCAATGCGCTGTGCGATGTGTACGGCGCAAGCGGCACCGAGCGAGGCGAGTTGCTCTGGCTGGTCGATGAATCTCGCAAAGACGGATGGTGGCAGTCCTATGCCGATGTCATGTTCCCCGAGTTCGAGATGTTTCTCGGCTTGGAACGGGCTGCCTGCAAGATCTTCTCGTGGCAATCGACAACACTGCCGGGGCTG
>NZ_JBSFRU010000015.1:0-40632 GCF_053589395.1 Nocardia sp. NPDC003345 | reverse complement strand
ACCAGGGCGGGCGGGTGCGGCGGGCATCAGGGCCGGGACCGCGATCAGGGCCAGCAGGGCGATCGGCACGTTGATGTAGAACACCCACGGCCAGCTGATGTATTCGGTGATGACGCCGCCGAGGAACACCCCGGCGGTACCGCCGGCCGGGGCGGCCGCGCCGTAGACCGCGAGGGCCTTGGTCAGTTCCGCGGGTGATGCGCCGAACAGCATCATCAGCAGGGTGAGCGCCGACGGTGCGATGAGTGCCGCGCCGCCACCCTGGATCGCGCGTCCGGCCAGTTCGACCGCGTTATCGCCGGCGGCGCCCGCGACGACCGAGCCCACCAGCAGCACGATCCAGCCCGCCGCGAACACCTTGCGCGCGCCGAGTAGATCCGACAGTCGCCCGCCCAGCAGGAGCAGACCGCCGAAGGCGATGACGTAGGCGTTGAAGACCCAGGACAGGTTCTCCTGGGAGAAACCCAGTTCGGCCTGCATCTCGGGGAGGGCGATGCCGATGATCGAGGTGTCCATGATGACCATGAACTGTGCGGCGGCGATCACCGCGAGCGCCCACCACCGCCTCGAGGTGGTGGGTGATGTCTGTGTACTCATGACGACTTCCGTTCTTCCGGGCCGGAGTACCGGCGGAAGACAGATATACCCCTAGGGGGTATAAATGTCCAGTGTTGCCATATACCCATGGGGGGTATATGTTCATTTGCGTAACCGCCGGTCAGGAGAACAGGGAGAGCATGATGAACGCCTCGAATCACGCCACACACACCGCACATCACGGCCACGGCGGTCACGGTGCCGGAGCACCCGCCGTCGCACCGGTCACCCACGCCGGGCAGCACACCCATCACGACACGGCCGCCCAGCCGGGTCACGATGCGGGTGCCCACGCCGGTCACGGTGCGTCGTTACCGGGCGGGTTGCAGATCACCCAGGACGGTTACACGCTCGATCTGCTGACCCCCGTGGTGGAGCCGGGGGAGATCGACTTCCGGTTCCGGATTCTCGGTCCGGATGGGGAGCCGGTCACCGACTACACCCCGATCCACGACCGCGAACTCCATCTGATCGTCGTCCGGCGCGAGCTGACCGGCTTCTGGCATGTCCATCCCCGGCGCGCGGACGACGGCACCTGGTCGGTGCGGCTGAATCTGCCGGACGCCGGCGCCTACCGGGTGTTCACCGATATCGCGCCCCGCGCCCTGGGCCGCACCCTCACCCTCGGCGCCGACCTCGCGGTCCCCGGCCGCTACGCCCCGCTGCCGGTACCCACGCCGGCACGTACCGTCGAGACCGGCGGCTACGAAGTGGAATTGCGCGGTGACCTGCTCACGGGAGCCGGTGACCTGCTGACTCTGACCGTGCGCCGCGACGGCGCGGCCGTCACCGATCTCGAGCCCTATCTCGCCGCCTACGGACACCTGGTGGTGATCCGCGCCGGGGATCTGGCCTATATCCACGTCCACCCCACCGGGGAGCCCGGAGACGGCGTGACCGCACCCGGTCCCGAGATCGCCTTCCACACCGCGGTACCCGGACCGGGGATCTACCGGCTGTTCCTCGATTTCCGGCACGAGGGCGTGGTGCAGACCGCAGCCTTCACCCTGCGGGCCGAGGCGCCGCGGCACTGAAGGACGAGCACCGCGCCCGGCTGTTGCTGCGACGGCCGGGCGCGATGCTGCCGGGAGTCAGGTGCCCGCGGTCCGGACCTCGCCCGTGACCTCCGTACCCGTCACAGCGCCGGGACTCGCCGGATCCGGATGGCGGTCGAGGCGGGCCAGAGCGGCGGTGGTGGCGGCGCCGACTACGACCAGCCCCGCCCATACCGCCCATTCGGCTCCCGCCTCCCGGGCCGCACCGAAAATCGCCCCGGTGGCGAGGTTCCCGGCGAGGATTCCGATACCGACGACCGTGTTGTAGAAGCCGTAATGCGTGGCGACCAGGCGTCCTTCGGCGAGAGTGACCACCGTATCCATCTCGAACGGGAACACGGCGGCGGTGCCGACGGCCAGAATCGCGGCGCACAGCAGTAGCGCGGTCACCGCGGCCACCGGCCCGAACACCTCCGGCCCCGGGATCAGCGCCATCGGCAGGAACGCCGCGGTGAGCACGGCCATCCCGATCACCAGGGTGCGGCCGCGGCCGAAACGGGACCGGAACCACGCGGTGATCCGCATCTGACCCGCGATCGCGATCACCGCGGAGACCACGAATATCCCGGATATCAACAGTTGCGCGTGCTCCGGCGCGAGGATCCCGGCCTGCAGCGGAAGCGCCAGATACACCTGGAACGACAGCACATACGACCCGGTCATCGCGACCGCGAACGCGACGAAGCGCCGGTTGGCGAGTAAAGCGCCCCACTGCTTCAGCACCGGGCCCCGCTCATCTCCGGTGTGCTCACGGCGCGCCGGCAGCGCGAACAACTGGGCCACCGTCAGTACCGCGAAGACCGCCGCGGCGACCGCCGCGGTGGTGCGGAAGTCCAGCAGCATCAATCCCATACCCACGAGCGGGCCGGCCAGAATGCCCGCCTGGTAGAAGATATTGAACAGCGCGAACGCCTGCACCCGGCGCGGCCCGGCCGCCGCGGCGAGATACGCGCGGACGGCCGGATTGAACAACGCCCCCGCGAATCCCGTGGCCGCCGAGGCGATCAGCAGGGCGGGCAGGTCCGTCGCGAACACCAGAAGCGCGAACCCGGCGGTCCGGAAGAGACATCCGGCGACGATGAGCGGTTTGTAGCCGAACCTGTCGGCCAGGGTCCCACCCACCAGGAACATGCCCTGCTGCGAGAAGTTGCGCACCCCCAGCACCAGACCGACCGCCCACGCAGCGAGCCCGAGCGGGCCGGCGAGGTGGCCGGCCAGATAGGGCATCAGCATGTAGAAGCCGAGATTGATACCGAACTGATTGATCATCAGCAGGCGGGCCGGAGTGTCGAAACTGCGGAAATCGGCCGCGGCTCCCATCAGCGCTCCTCCGCTGTCGTGGCCGCACCGGCGGCCCGGGGATCGCGTACGTCCCGGCATCGCGTCCAGAATCGCACCGGGCCCTCGGCCGGCGCCGAAACGGTCGCCGGGCCCGGCGGCGCCTCGGTACGCAGCAGATCGTGCGCGCGGCAGTAGTCGTCGTTGTAGACGGTGTCGAAATAGCGCTGCGGCCCGTCCGGGAACACCGCCGCGATGCGGGCACCCGGCGGGTGCGTCCGGGCGGCCCAGCCCGCGACCAGCGCTACCGCGCCGACGCTCCAGCCGCCGCTGACGTGATAGGTCCTGGCCAGCGCGCGGGCCGACCAGACCGCCTCGTCGGGGGCCACCCAGTGGACTTCGTCGAAGGCGTCGTAATCGACGTTGGCGGGATGGATACTCGAACCCAGTCCGCGCATCAGGCGGGGTCCGGCCGGCAATCCGAAGATCGTGGAATCCACGGTATCGACGCCGATCAGCGCCATGCCCGGATGGAACCGGCGCAGTACCCGGGCGACCCCGGCGGAATGGCCGCCGGTGCCGACCGCGCACACCAGCACATCGACCCTGCCGAGCTGTTCGAGCAACTCCAGCGCCAGCGGCTCGTAGCCCGCGATGTTGTCGGGGTTGGAGTACTGGTCCGGACACCACGCCGCCGGGTCGGCGGCGAGTAGTTCCGTCACCCGGTCGCGGCGGGCCTGCTGCCAGCCGCCGGCCCGATGGGGTTCGGTGACCGTGTCCACGGTGGCGCCGTAGGCGGCGAGCATCCGGGCCACGATCGGTTCCAGACCGGGATCGGTGACCACGGTGACCGGATGCCCGTAGGCCACCCCGGCCAGCGCCAGCCCCAGACCGAGTGTTCCGCTGGAGGACTCCACGATCCGGGCGCCGGGCGTGAGCTCGCCGCGCCGCCGGGCGCATTCGACCATGTGCAGGGCGGGCCGGTCCTTCATCCCGCCGGGATTGAACCCTTCCAGTTTCGCCCAGAAGCCCCGCGGTGCCGTGGCCGGCGGGCCCGACACCCACAGCACCGGTGTGTTGCCGACCAGCGAATCCGGGGTGAGCGCGGCGCCGGGCGCCGCGACGGCGCGGGCTCCGGCCTCGTCCCATTCGGGCAGCACGATATTGTCCATCGACCTGTGGTCGCTTTCTTGTATCGGGCACGGCTGTGCCCTCGACGGTGATTGATACGGTCACCGGCGCCCCGCTGCCGGGGCGGCCTGGCGCTGACCGATCAGCGTCGCGCGATACAGAACAGGGTGAGGATTCGCTGCCCGCCGAGCGCGGGCCGGGCCGTGGGCGGTCCGCGGGGGCGGCCGCCCGTGACGAGGGTCGCCGAGATCGCGGCGAGGGTTGTCGCCGCCAGGACGCCCGGCCCGAGGGAATCGAAAAGATCCCCGACCCGGTGCGGGAGAATCACCTGCGGGACACAGTGCACCGTATGGGTGGGGCAGTGCGAGTCGAAGGCGCCCGAAGCGTGCGTATGCCCGGTGGCGGTCACGCCGTTCACCGCGTGCTCCGGATGGGCGTGCGCGGCCGGGGCGAGCAGATCGCAGTGCAGTAGCGATACCGCGGTCAGCAGGACGATCAGGACTCCGAGTAGCCGGGGTGCGGACCGGAACCGGTGTGGTGCGGGACCGGGCTGCGTCGCGGTCGCGGTCACCGATGTCCCTTCCCTGGCCGGATATCGACGGTGCGGCGGCCGAAGCGCCGCTGCCGTCCTGATCTCGACCCAATCTAGCGCAACCGCACCGCCCGCCCGCCCCGGCAGCAGCCGGGCGCGCCGCTCGACCGGCGCGGGTGGTCGGCCCCGGCCGGCCGGGCGGGCGGTGTCATCCGCGACCGGAGACGGACTCCCGCAGCGCGTCCCGGCTACCGAGACGCCGGGTCAGCAGGACGAGCAACGCGATTTCCGCCGCGACGGTCAGCGCGCCGGTGACGACGGCGGTGGTGGAGGCCGCCATCATGAAAGCGGTATGGCCGGTGAGAATTCCGCCGATCAGCCAGACCTGTTGCCGCTCATCCCATTCCGGCGCCGCCCGCCACCGCAGCACCCGCCGCGCGAAGGCGATCGCCACCACCGGCGCGACGAGCAGCGGAATCCACAGCGGGAAACCGGATCCGTAGAGATTGTCGGGGCGCAGCCCCGGCGGGAGCAGTAGTGCCAGGAAGACCACGGTCACCACCGCCGCGGCGGCGCCGAGCGCGGCCGGTCGCGGCACGGTTGCCGCGGGGTGCGGCATCCGGAACGGCCGGCCGGGCAGATAGCGCAGCGCCGTGACCGCCAGTACCGCGATGGCGATGAGGAAGGCGACGGTCCATCCCCACGGGGCGCGGTAGCCGGGGTCCTCGGTGCCGGCCACGACGAGCCGTAACCCGAGCACGCCCAGCACCGCGAGAGCGCCGGTGCCCGCCAGGCCTCGTGCCCGCAGATACGGCCGGCCGCGCTGCCGGGGGAACAGCAGATCGGCCAGCGCGATCGGGATGAGCACACTGAACACCACGTGCACGCCGATCTGGGATACCCAGTAGGTCCAGTTCACGCCGAGGGCCCGCCACCCCCAATCGGCGGCGCCGTACATATCCGGGCTGGTCAGGGCCTGGAGGCCGAGGCCGTCCTCGGCCAGTTGGTAGGCCAGGCCCAGCAGTACCAGGCTCGGCCATCCGGCCCCGGCCCGGACGGCCGCCTCCCGGACCAGCAGCACTCCGGCCCCGTACATCACCATGAGCAGGGGCAGCAGCAGCCAGGTGAACGGGACCGCGACCGCCGTGAAGGTCAGCTCCGCGCACAGGGTGGTCAGTAGGGCCAGCGTCCACGCGGCCCGGAGCCGGCCCGGGCGATTCGGGATGCTGTCGTCGGTCATGGTGCTCCCTCCGGTCGTCGGTACGACACCGCGCGGATATCGCGGGCTCAGTGCCCGCGGGCGTCGGCAAGGCCCTGGATCTCGATCTTCGTCATGGCATGTATCGCGGTGAGGATTCGTTGCGCCGCATCCGGTTCCGCCTCCGCCAGCAGTTCGCCCATGGCCTTCGGTATCACCTGCCAGGTGATACCGAAACGGTCGGTCAGGGAGCCGCCCGGCCCCTCCTGCCCGCCCTCGGTCAGCCCGGCCCAGAGCGTGTCGACCTCATCCTGTGTTCCGCATTCGGCATACAGCGAGACGGCCGGGGTGAAGGCGAACCGGGGTCCGCCGTTGTAGGCGATGAAACGCTGTCCCGACAGTTCGAAGGTGACAGTGGTGACCGCGCCGTCCGGACCGTGATCGACGGTATGGATCGCGGAATCGGGGAACAACCCCGTGTAGTGGGCGGCGGCCTCCTCGGCGCGGCCGTCGAACCACAGGAACGTGCTGACAGGCATTTCGGAACTCCTCGGTCGGGTCAGTGGGTGAGGGCGGGGTAGTCGCCGAGGCGGACGGTGGTGGACAGTTCGTCCATACCGCGGCCGACGAGGCGTTTCGGCAGATACGGCAGCAGCCGCACCGAGCCGTTGCGCAGCCAGAGCTGGGCCCGGTTGGCGGGCATCAGGCCGCCGTCACCGGCTCCGCGCGCGAATTCCTGCGCGCGATCGGCGAATTCGCGCATGGTCCGCTCGTAGGCCGGGTAGGCGATCCGGTGATCGCCGTCGGCGGCGGCGAGTTCGCCGGCCATGAGGTAGGCGCCCACCAGCGCGAGACTGGTGCCTATACCCGACATCGGGGAGGCACAGTAGGCGGCATCGCCGAGCAGTGCGGTCCGGCCACGTGACCAGGCGGGCATTTCGATCTGATGGACCCGGTCGAAGTAGAAGTCGGGTGTGTCCCGGATCCCGCGCAGCATGCCGGGTACCTCCCAGCCGTCACCGTCGAAGGCCCGCACCACGATCCGCTTCTGCGCGTCGAGGTCACCGCGGTCGAAGGACCGCGGCGCCGAGCGCAGGAAGAAGCCCGCGGCGGCGGTTCCCGGTTCGGGGTGCGGCCGCAGCGCGGCGGTCCGGCCGGGGCGGCCGCCGCCCGCGGGCATGGTGTACATCAGCTGCCAGCCGTCGAGATCCACGGTCGCCGGAATGGTGAACATGCAGATGTAGGAGCCCAGATCGCGGATGTAGCGCTCGTCGGTGCCGAACATCAGGCGACGTACGGTGGAACGGACGCCGTCCGCGCCGATCAGCAGATCGAACTGCCGCGCCGGCGCGTGCGCGAATTCCACTCGTACCCCGGCGTCGTGCTGGTCGACCGCGGTGATCGAATCGCCGAAGAGATATTCGATATCGGCACGCGTGCGCTCGTACAGGATCGAGGCGAGATCGGTGCGCAGCAGTGCCATTTCCGCGACGGGTCCACCCGAATCGCCGTAGACCTCGGTGCTCATGGTCGCGACCTTCTTACCGGTGCGGTCCACGAACGCCATTCCGCGGGCGCCGGTGTGGGCACGCAGCACATCCTCGACGATGCCCATCCGCTCGGTGACCCGGCGGGCGGTCCCGCGGATATCGACGGCGTGACCGCCGCTGCGCGGTTCGGGGGCCCGTTCCACCACGGTCGGGTGGAACCCGTATCGGTGTAGCCAGTACGCGAGGGTGGGTCCGGCGATTCCGGCGCCGGAGATCAGGATGTTCCGGCCGTTCATAGGGCGCTCCTGGGGTGTCGTCGAATCGGCGGCGTCGCGGTCACGGTCGGGCCGGCGGATCCGCCGAACTCCGGGCCGCGGAAATGCGTACGCTGTATCGGTACGGTTCGACGGTAACCCAATATCGTTGCCATATGCGATGTAGAGATCGAATTGGTGTACTGGTCCACCGGGCTGGTGTTCTAGTACACTTCGCCCGGAAACCCAGCGCTGAAGTGGAGGAACCATGGCGAGGACCCCGCGTCCGGAAGCGCCCTATCTGGTGATCGCCGGGGAGATCCGCGACCGGATCCGCGACGGCCGGCTACAGCCGGGCGACCGGGTGCCCTCCATCCGGCAGATCGCCGGCCGCTGGGAGGTCGCGATCGCGACCGCTACCCGGGTGATGGCGACCCTGCGGGATGAGGGTCTGGTGGAGACGCGCGTCGGGGCGGGGACGGTGGTGCGCGCGTCAGGCGCCCGCCGTCGCACCGCCGGGCCGGGCCGGGATCGGCCGCCCACGCGACGCGAAGCCGAGACCGCCGATCGCGATTCCCAGCGCAAACGCCTGTTGCGCAGCGCTATCGCGATCGCCGACACCGAAGGCCTCGAGGCGGTATCGATGCGGCGGCTGGCGGCCGAACTCGGCGCCGGGCCGATGTCGCTGTACCGGTATGTGGCGAACAAGGACGAGCTGCTCACCGAGATGGCCGACGAGGTGTTCGCCGAACTCGACCTGCCCGCGCCGGGTGGGCGGGAATGGCGCGCCGATCTGGAGCTCGCCGCATACGAGCAGTGGCGGCTGTGCCGGCGGCATCTGTGGCTGCCGCGGCTCATCTCGTTCACCCGGCCCCTGCTCGCGCCCAATATGATGGCCCAGACCGAATGGGTCCTCGCCGCGCTGGACGGCCTCGGCCTGCCCCTGCCGGTACGGATGCACGAGGCGCTCACCCTGCACGCGCTGGTCGTCACGCTGACCATGTCGATCGCCGAGGAAACCGAGGCCGAGCAGGACACCGGGGTCCCGCTGGCCGGATGGCACGCGGCGCAGCGGGGCAGGGCACGCGATCTGCTCGCCGGCGGTGAGTTCCCACTGCTGGCGGCTCTGTCCGACGACGCGCCGCCGGATCTGGAATCCCTCTTCGAGTACGGTCTCGCCCGCCATCTGGACGGGTTCGCAGTCTTCGTGGCGGACCGGTCGCGCCGTACCGGGCAGGGCTGAGCGCCGGGCTACACCATGGCGGCCGGTGCGACGGTGATCAGCCCACCGTCGACCAGCAGATCCTGTCCGTTGATATAGGACGCCTCCGCCGACCCCAGGAACGCCACCGCGGCTGCCACCTCCTCGGGACGGCCGACCCTTCCCGCCGCCACCGTGGTGGCGACCGCCGAGGTGATCCCGGCGGACGCCTCGGCCCGGAAGGCCGGAGTGTCGATATAGCCGGGGCTCACGGAATTGACCCGGATCCGCCGCTCGACGAGATCGGCGGCCAGGGTCCGGGCCAGGCTCTGCGCGGCGGCCTTGGTGGCGGTGTAGAGGGCGGCGCCGGGTGCGCCGCGGTGCGGGGCGAACGAAGCGTTGATCACGATTGTGGCGCCTGGCCGCAGCAGGGGCAAGGTCTTCTGGACGGTGAAGAAGACCGCCTTGAGGTTGCTGTCGACCACGCGGTAGAACTCGGCCTCGGTCACCGCCGCGACCGGCCCGAACGCGCCGATACCGGCGTTCGCGAATACCAGGTCCAACGATCCGAAGCGGTCGGTGATGGTGGTGGCCAGCGCGTCCAGTTCGGTGAGATCGCCCGCGTCGCCGGCTATTCCGGTGGCCCGGCCGCCGAGTTCGGCCACCGCGGTGTCCAGCCGCGCCCGGTCACGTCCCGTGACGATCACCTCGGCGCCCTCGGCGAGGAGCCGGTGCGCGGTCGCCAGACCCATACCGCTGGAACCTCCGGTGACGAGTGCGATCCGGCCGTCGTATCGAGAAGCTTTGGATGTCATGGACTCAGCGTGCGCGCGGCCGGAGTGGGCGAACAGTGCGTATTCATCGTGGGTGTGCCACCACCAGGATGCGATCGGTGGGCGGGAACCACGGGCCGCAACCGGTCCAGCCGCTCGGCGGTGGGCGTGCCGGGCCGGGGGTTGTACAGCACCAGCTGCCATTCGGCGCGGTCCGCGACGGTCAGCGTCGTCACGTCGAAGAACAACGCTCCGGCCTGCGGATGGCGCAGCGCGTTCACCGCCTGAACCGGGACCCCGGCGTCCTGCCGGGCCCAGAGGCCGGCGAACTCCGGGCTCACGGCGTCGAGGCGGCCGGTCACCCGGGCGAGCTCGGGATCGCCGGGACAGAGGGCGGCACTCGCCCGGAAGGCGGCGACCACCGCGGGCGCGTTCGCCGCCCACAGCTCGTCCATCGCCCGGTATCGGGGATTGGTGAAATAGGTGATCAGGCAGTTGTCGTCCCCGCCGTCGTAACCGAATACCGCCGCCGCGGTGTCGTTGAACGCCCGCACATTCCAGTACCGGTCGCGGAGGACGGCGGGGCCCGGCCAGGCGTCGACCAGCCGCCCCATCTCCGGCGGCACCGCCGCCCGCGGCGCGCAGTGCGGCGGGGGCGGATTGAGCCCGGCCAGCAGGTAGAGGTGGGCCCGTTCCGGTTCGCTGAGCATCAGCGTCCGGGCGACGGCGTCGAGGACGTCATCGGACACCGTGATATCGCGTCCCTGCTCCAGCCACGTGTACCAGGACACCCCCACGCCCGCGAGCACGGCGACCTCCTCCCGCCGCAATCCGGGTGTGCGCCGGCGGCCCGCCGCCGGGAGGCCCACATCTGCGGGCCGTAGCCGTGCCCGCCGGGTGCGCAGGAAATCACGGAGCAGTTCGCGCCGGCGCGGTGCGGTCTCGCTGGTCATAGCGACGACAACACCGGGCGGTGCGGGTAATTCCCGTCAGCTGTCCGAGGTGGCCGGCACGGGTTTGCGGCCGGTGATGATCAACAGCAGTTCCGCGATGGGTGCCCGCACCGGCGTCCCGCTTCCGGCCGACCACCGCGCATCGGTCGCGACCAGCCGGTGCCCGGCGAGATCACGCCGCGCGTGGAACGGCCACCCCATCTCCCAGACCCGTTCGGCCGACCACACCGCGGCCTGCTCCGGGATCTCCCGGCGCAGGCCGAGGGGGACCGCGATGTCCTGACCGTGGACCACCAGATCCATCAGCCGGTCGGTCGCCGTGGTCGCGACGGGCCGGTGCCGGGTGGGGACCAGCGCGCGGAGTTCGTCGAGCAGGGCTTCCGGTGTGCTGTTGCCGGCGTACCGGATGGCGGTCTCGAAGTTCATCCGCGCGACGCTGCCGCGTGCCCGGACCAGCTGGAGGAGCAGCCATCCGAGCCGCGCCCGGGAGGTCAGCAGGATATGGGCGACGATATCGCGGACCCGCCAGCCCGCGCACAGCGTCGGGTGGTCCCACTGCGCTTCCGGTAGGTCGGCCAGCAGATCCGCCAGGCTCCGGCGTTCGGCGGCCACGGCGGCCCAGACGAGTTCTTCGGTGTGATCGCTGCCCATTTCGGTACCTCCAGTGCTCGGATCGTCTCCGGTACCGTAGGAACTCCACCCGGGTGGAGGTTCCAGCAACTGTGACTCACCTCATATATCCGCGGGACGCGGTGACCATCGGAGAGGCATCGGTGCGCACCGGCGTCCCGGTGCGCACCATCCGGTTCTACTGCGACGAAGGCCTGCTCACCGCCGTCCGGACGTCCGGCGGGCATCGGGTGTTCGCACCGCCGGATCTCGACCGGTTGCGTTCGATCCGGCGGCTACGGGCCGTCGGCCTGGGGCTGACCGCGATCGCCGAGGTCCTCGCCGGAGAACGGACGGCCGGTGCCGCGATCGCCGCGCAGCGGGCGGCGGTGGCGGCGGAACTCGGCGACCTCTCCTGGCGGCACGCGGTGCTGTCCGCGCTGGAGCAGGCCGACGGCGGAGACGACGCGCTGCGGAGTCTGGCCGCGGTGGCCGACCGGGCCGCGGTTCGCACCGCACTGGTGGATTTCTGGCGGACCCTGCTGTCCGTCATGCCCGCCCCGCTCTTCGACGAGTTCGCCGATATGGATATCCCACCGATTCCGGTCGCGCCGCGTCCGCGGCAGGTGCTCGCGTTCGCCGAGCTGGTCCGCCTCGTCCGGACCCCGGTACTGCGGCAGGTGGTGGCCCGGCAGCTCTGGGGTCCGGACGAGGAGTCCATCCGGGACAAGCGTGGTCTGCTCGCCGACCTGGCCCTCGCTCACCTCCCGGCCGCCGATCGGGTCGTGGCGGGTGACGCACCGCTGCCCGGCCCGGAACTCGACCTGTTCGTCGCCGCGCACGCCCGGGCACGCGGGCGCCGTGACACCGCGGCGTTCAGGCGGAAGCTGCTGTCCGGTTCGGCCGCCGGGCATCCCGCCACGGTCCGCTACTGGACGCTCACCGCCGAGGTTCTCGGCGGCCGGTGCACCACCGGCGCCGTTCAGGATTGGCTGGAAGCGGCCCTGCGCGATTCGGCCGGGCCGGTACCCGCGCGACGCTGATCCGGTGCGCCGCGTCCGCGCTCCCCGGCGCCGGCCGGGCCACATCGGTGCCGACCGCGCCGTGGTCACCTGATCCGGCCACCGGTTCCGGGAAACGGGATGCGCCGAGTACGCTGCGATCCGTGGGCGGGAGCAAACGTATCCGGTGGACTGTTCTGGCCGCGCTGTGCGCGGTGGCGACGTTGCCGGGATGTGCGAATACGGTATCGGGCAGCGCGATCGCCGCGGAGGATGCGGGCGCCGCCGCCGCGGAATCCCCGGAGCTCGCCGCGATCGCCGGTCGCTGGGTCGGGACGTATACGTGCGTGCAGGGTGATACCGGGCTGACTCTCACCATCGAATCCGGTGGGCGGGCCCAGTTCCGGTTCTATCCGGTGCGGTCGAATATGTCCGTCGACACCGGTACCTTCGAGATGCGGGTGTCCTTCCACGCCGGTCTGCCCCGGTTCGAGCAGGTCGCCTGGCTGGAACCCGCCGAGGGCTACTCGATGGTGGATCTGTCCGCGACAGGACTCGACGATCACACCATGAGCGGGACGGTACTCGCCCCCGGCTGCACCACCTTCACCGTGAACCGGGAACAGACCTAGCGATCCGGGCCGGCGTCAGCGGCGCCGGGTTCCGCCGCAGGGGGCCGATTTGGCGGTTTTGGCGCGGTCGACTTCGTCGTCGGTGAGGGCGCGAACCGGCAGGTCCCGGCGCGCGACACCGTCGGCGCGGATACCGTTCAGCGTGATCGTCATATAGCGGCGCCAGACATCGGGGTTGATCGGTTTGGCGAACTCGGCGAGACCGTCGACCATATGGATCAACGCGAAGAGGTCCGAGGCCTCGATATCGGGTTGCAGGACGCCCGCCTCCCGGGCCCGGGCGACAATCGCCGCGATGGCCGGTTTGATCCGGTCGCGGATGCCGTGGAACCGTTCGGTGTCCAGGTCCAGTTCGAGGATCACCTCGCCGAAGCCGCGATTGATCGCCATATGCCGGCAGGCGTATTCGACGAATTCGACGAGGGCCGGCCAGGGGTCGGGATTGGCCGCGGCGGCCTCGGCGGCGTCGGCGAAATCGCCGAGGCTCTGTTCGAAGACCTCGGTGATGAGCGCGTTCTTGTTGGCGAACCGGCGGTAGACCGTGCCCACGCCGACCCCCGCGTGGTCGGCGACATCGTCGAGCGTGATCTCGAGCCCGCGATCGGCGAACAGTTCCCGGGCGGCCTCGACGATGCGCTGCTGATTGCGTGCGGCGTCGGCGCGCAGCCGCCGCGGTGCGCGCAGGGTCGTGGCGTGTTTCACAGCCACATTCTAGCAACGCCGGGATTATGTGGAGGCCCATCCTCCGTTATTGTGATAGCGTTCATCAAAGCGGAGGTACTTCCTCCGGTTATCTGATCTTTCCTCCACTGACCACCTTCTTTCAAGGGGCGAGATGACTACCACCATCGAGCGCGGGCCCTCCGCGCAGGAAACACCGACAGGCAGACGCGGTTCCCACGCGCTGCGCTGGTGGGTGCTCGCCGTCCTCGGCGTCGCCCAGCTCATGGTCGTGCTCGACGCGACCGTCGTGAACATCGCGCTGCCGCAGGCGCAGCGCGATCTCGGTTTCGACGATGCGAGCCGGCAGTGGGTGATCACCGGATACGCCCTGGCCTTCGGCAGTCTGCTACTGCTCGGCGGCCGGCTCAGCGACCTGTTCGGCCGCCGCAACACCTTCATCATCGGCTTGATCGGATTCTCGGTCGCCTCCGCCGTCGGCGGTGCCGCCACCAATTTCGAGATGCTGGTCGGGGCCCGGGTCGGCCAGGGAGTCTTCGGCGCGCTGCTCGCGCCCGCGGCGCTGTCGCTGCTCACGGTGACCTTCACCGAACCCAAGGAACGGGCCAAGGCCTTCGGTATCTTCGGCGCGGTCGCCGGTACCGGCGGTGCGATCGGCCTGCTGCTCGGCGGTGCGCTCACCGAATGGGCGTCCTGGCGCTGGGTGATGTTCGTGAACCTGGTCTTCGCGGCCGTCGCGCTGGTCGGCGCGGTGCTGCTGCTGGCACGGCATGCCGGCGGCGCCCGGCCGAAACTCGATATCCCGGGTACGGCCGTGGTCACCGCCGCACTGTTCGCCATCGTCTACGGGTTCTCCCACGCCGAGAGCGAGGGCTGGGGCGATTCGGCCACCCTCGCGTTCCTGATCGGCGGCGCGGTCCTGCTGGGACTGTTCGTCTGGCTCGAGACCCGGGTGGCGCATCCGCTGCTGCCACTGCGGATCGTGCTCGACCGCACCCGCGGCGGCGCCTACCTGGCGGTGTTCGTCATGGGGATCGGCATGTTCGCCATATTCCTGTTCCTCACCTACTACATGCAGCTGACGCTGGGCTATTCGCCGATCATGACCGGTGTGGCGTTCCTGCCGATGGTGGCGGCGATGGTGGCCTCCTCCACCACCACGCCCTCGCTGCTGCTGCCGAGGTTCGGTCCCAAGGTGGTCGTGAGCGGCGGGTTCGTGATCGCCGCCGTCGGTATGGCCTGGCTCACCCGGATCGGTCTCGACACCGGATACGCCACGCATATCCTGCCCGGGCTGATCCTGCTGGGTCTGGGGCTGGGTGGCGCCATGTCGACCGCTTTCCAGAGCGCCACCGCCGGGGTCGGCCACGACGACGCGGGGGTCGCGTCCGCGATGATCAACACCAGCCAGCAGGTGGGTGGGTCGATCGGCACCGCGCTGCTGAGCACCATCGCGGCCTCGGCCGCCGGCGACTATCTCGCCGCCCGGACACCGGACCGGCTCACCGTCGCGCAGTCGGCCATCGAGAGCTACACCACCAGCTTCGCCTGGGCCACCGGCATCTTCGCCTTCGGCGCGGTGGTTCTCGGCTTCCTGCTGCCGAATACGCTCCCGGCTCCGGCCGAGGGCGAACCGGTTATCGCGCACTGAGCCCGTTCCGGACCGCCCGTCGCCGCGCCTGCGGCGGCGGGCGGTCCGCCTGTGCGGAGGGGAATTCCGCGCCCGCGCGCGGCCTCGGCGAATTCCCGGTGTACCCCCGGCGACGCGCCGGGTGGGGTGCGGTGGAAACCGCCGGTGAACCGTCCCTTTCGGCTCGATCGCCGTTCACCGAGTGGCACGATTGTGCCGATACTGTCGGATCCGTCGAGGCAACCGCGAAACCCCAGGGGTTGCGATGGGCCGATATCAGGCTTCACGCAGGACCGTACTCACCGCATTCGCCGCCGCGGCAGCCGCCGCCACACCCGCGGGTGGGTTCGCGCTACTCGCGCCCGCCGCCTTCCCGATGGTGGCTCGCGATCTGGAAATCGTCACCGTCAGCGACCAATCGGTGGCCGTGACCTGGACGACCGCCGCGCCCGACGCGATCGGGCGCTGGCGTCCGGTGGCCTCGGATACCGAACTCGCGCTCGGTCCGGCCGATTCCGCGAAACCGCTGCCGGTGCGGCACTACGACAGCACGCCCACCCCGTTCCACTATGTGGAGATCACCGGGCTCGAACCCGGCCGCCGATACCGGCTCGACGCCCGGTCGCGCGGTGTGCGGGCGGTCTCCGGGTCGCCACTGAGCTGGTGGAACGACGAATCCGCGACGGAGTTCCGCACCCTGGTACCACCTCCCGGCCGGCTGATGCGCACCCTCGCGCTGGCCAACGACCTGCATTTCGGTGAGGAGGTGAGCGGGCAGATCGTGCCCGGGTTGCCGACCGGGGTGCGGCAGGAGCCCGGTATGCCCGCGTATCCGGCGGTGCTGCTGGACGCACTGCTGGAAGATGTGCGCGAACCCGATCGTGGCGTCGAGCATCTGATCCTGGCGGGCGATCTCACCAACGACGGCACACCGGCCGAATGCCGTGCCCTGCGCCGCCGTTTGGACAGCTGGGGAGAATTCGGCCGGGATCTGCTGGTGTGCCGGGGAAACCACGACCGGCCGCGGGTCGGCGCCGACTGGGAGTCGGGAGCGCCGCTGGCGGGTTCCGGGCACCACGACTGCTGGGGACCTCGGTTCCTGCCCCGGCAGCGCCTGGTCGACCACGACCTCGGCGGGTTGCGGGTGATCGGCCTGGACACCACCCATCTCGACAGTGCCGGTGGCCATATCGAGGCCGAACAGCTGTCCCGCCTGCGCGGTCTGCTGCGCGACGACCCCGACCGTCCCACCCTGGTTTTCGGTCACCACCCCGTGACCCGCGAATCCGGTCGCAGCAATTTGGGCGGCCCCGGATTCGTCCTCGACCGCGACGACGCCGCTACCCTGCATCGGCTCTACCCGCGGGCGCCGGGGGTGTTCCTGCAGCACAGCGGCCACACCCACCGCAACCGGCGCACCCGGCCCGATACCGAGCTCGCGGTGGAATTCCTGGAGGTTTCCTCGATCAAGGAATATCCCGCGGGCTACGCCCTGCTGCGCCTCTACGAGGGCGGATACATGGTGACGTTCCATACCACCCGTAGCGCCGCCGCCCGGCGCTGGAGTGCGCGCACCCGCACCCAGCTGTTCGGGCTGCAGTCCCGGTACAGCCTGGGGTCGCTCGCCGACCGCAACCACGTGGTGCGCCGGGATCTGTCCGGGATCCAGCGCATACCCCGGCACCGCACGCGGGGCCGGTCGCCGCGGCAGCGCGGGTATCCGGAAATACGCGCGGTGAGCCGGCGTTAGCCGCGAACCGGTTCGGGTAGCGCGTATCCGCGGACCGCCAGGAGATCTCGTAGCAGATCGGGCCGGTTGGTGATGAGGCCGTCGACGCCGAGATCGAGCACGGCGGCCATGGTGGCGGGATCGTCGACGGTCCACGGCACCACCCGGAGCCCGTGCCGGTGCGCGGCGGCCACCAGTGCCCGGGTGGTGAAGGGCCGGTAACCCGGATCGCCGATGCCGCCGTCCTGCGGGTCGCCGTGCACCGGCGAGACCGCGGCGACGCCGAGCGACGCCGCCGCGGCCACGTACTTCTCCGGCAGCGTGCCCGGGAAATCGTCGATATCGAGTCCGCCCAGCCACGGTGAACGGCCGGGCCGGTCCGCTTCCAGGAACTGCGCCCCGTTGGTGAGGGCGACCAGCGGGATCTCGGGGGCCAGCGTGCGCACCGTGGTGAGTCCGCCCAGTCGAAACTCTGGACGGTGACCCGATCGGTCAGCCGGGCCCGCCGGATCTCGTCGACGACGATGCGTGCGAAATCCGCGCGCGGGGCGGTCTCCTCGGGAGCGGCCGCCTCGACCTTGGTCTCGATATTGAAGCGCACCGTGTCGGCGCGGGCGGTGCGCACGAGATCGAACACCTCCGACAGCAGCGGCATCGGCGCTCCGGGCACGGTGCGCTGCCGCGGCTGACCCGCCAACTGCCGGGACCCGCAGTCGATGGTGCGGACCTGGGCGAGGGTGAGGTCGCGGATGAACGTCTGCGCCGGGACATAGGGGAAGCGTGGGTCGCCGGGGAACGCCGGGGCGGTATCGACGCATTTGGCCGGGTTCGGATCGCGATCGTGGGTGACCAGTCGAACCCGCTCGCGCGCTGTGTTTCCACCGGCCACGACCTGGTCGGACGGGGTTCACCGGTACGCAACGAAACCGGTGCCGCGTATGCGGTCACGGTTCATCCTCGGTTACCCCGTCCCGCTACCGTGACGGGCAGGGGGAGAAGGAGCCGGCGGTATGGAGTTCCGACATCTGGTCTCGTTCCTCGCTCTGGCCGAGGAACTGCATTTCGGCCGCGCCGCGCATCGCCTGCATCTCACCCAGCCCAGTCTCAGCGCGCAATTGCAGAAACTGGAGAAAGCGCTGGGCGTGCAATTGGTGGCGCGGAACTCGCACGAGGTCAGGCTGACCCCGGCCGGTCGCGAATTCGAGCATCAGGCCAGGCAGGTCGTCGCTCAGCTGGATCGTGCCGCGCGGGCGGCCAAGGCGACCGCCGAAGGCCGGGCCGGATCCCTGGCCATCGGCTACAACCTGCCCGCCAGCCGGCACGTACTGCCGAACGCGCTCGCCCGGCTCACCGACCGGCATCCCGCCATCGAGGTCTCGCTCTGGGAGAAGCGCACCGGTCCGCAACTGGCCGCCCTGGCCGACGGCTCGCTGGATCTCGCCCTGGTCTACGGACATCCCGGTACCGCCGAGTTCCGGTACCGGCGGCTACTGCACCGGGTTCCGATGGTCGCGGTGGTCGGGCGCCGGCATCGCTGGGCACACCGGACCCGGGTCTCGTTCGCCGAACTGGCAGACCAGGACTGTGTGCTGTTCGCCCGGGAGCAGTGCCCGGCGATGTACGACTCGCTGCTGCGGGCCGCTTCCGCCGCGAAGATCTCGCTCTCGATCGCCCATACCGCCGATGACCCGGGCGCCACCGCGCATATGGTGTCGGTCCGGCCGCTGGTGGGGTTCGCGTCGCTGCCGCGCGCGGTTTCCATGGGGATGGGCGCCGAGGGCACCGGCACCGTCGCGGTGAAACTCGCCGACCCCGTGCCCACACTGGACCTGTACGCGGTGTGGCGGACCGGCGAGACCAATCCGGCCGTGGACCTGTTCCTGGAATGCGTGGACGCACCGGACCTGCGCCGCCACGACGAGTCGCCGGATCCGAGCCCGGCCGTGGTCATTTGAGACCCGACCGTACGAACGCGTTCACGATATGGCGCTGTAGCAGCAGATACAGGACCAGCACCGGCAGGCAGGCCAGCCCCGCCACCGCCATGATCGGTCCCCACTGATCGCCCTCGGTGCCCATGAAACTGCGCAGTCCCAACTGCAGCACACTGTTGGATCCACGCAACACCACGGCGGGCCAGAAATATTCGTTCCACGCGTTGATGAACAGCAGGATCCCCAGTGCGGCCAGCGCCGGACGCAGATTCGGCACCACCACCGTCCACAGGATCGACCACGACGACCGGCCGTCGATCTTCGCCGCCGCCAGCAGCTCCCGTGGGAACCCGGCCATATGCTGGCGTAGCAGCAGCACCGCCAGCGCCGAGCACAGTGTCGGCACGACCACGCCCAGCAGGGAGTCGACCAGGCCGAGCCGGGCCAGCAGGACATAGTTCGGCAGCATGGTCACCTGGAAGGGCACCAGCCAGGCGCCCGCGAAGGCCAGATACAGCGTCCGCTGGAACGGAAACGTGTACACGGCGAAGGCGTAGGCGGCGAACAGGGCGATGAGCAGCTGTCCCGCGGCCGAGAGCGCGGCCACAAAGAACGTATTGCCGATCAACGCGGCGATATCGAGTTCCCGGGCGGCGTCCTGATAGTTGGCGACCGACAGCGGCCACGGTACGGGCGTCAGGGCGGTCACGTCCTGCGGCCGCCGCAGCGAGGTCGCGAACAGCCAGTAGATCGGGAATACGCACAGGCCCGCGACGAGGGCGAGCAGCAGGTGGTCGGCCGCGGCCCGGAGCCGGTCAGTCGTCATGGAAGCTCACCTTCTCCGAGATCCACAGCAGTATCGCCGCGACAACCGAGAACCCGGCGAACAGCAGCACCCCGGCCGCGGCGCCGAGCCCGGCGTCGAAACTGTGGAAGGCGTAGTCCCACAGCAGGTAATAGATATTCGTGGTGGCCTGCGCCGGCCCGCCCTGGGTCATCGAATCGATGAGCGGGAAGGTCAGCGCCGGACCGAGCAGGACCGTGAGCAGCAGCAGGAAGGCCAGGGTGGGGGAGAGCAGCGGCAGGGTGATCCGGCGCCGGATCCGGCCCGCGCTCGCGCCGTCGACCCGGGCCGCCTCCTCGTACTCGCCGTTGATCCCGGCCAGGCCCGCCCACACCACCACCACGGCGAATCCCACGAGCTGCCAGCCGGTGACGAGGATGATCACCGCGTGCGCGGTATCCGCGTCATAGACCCAGTTGCGGTCCGAGCCCAGGATCCGGCCCGCGAACCCGCTGCCGGGATGCAGCAGCCAGCGCCAGACCGCCGCCGCCGCGACCGGCGCGACCAGGAACGGCGCGAAGACGAACGCGTGATACACCGTGCGCGCCCGGCGCCCGATCCGGCGGCTCGCCAGCGCGATGAGCACCGGCAGCAGCAGGGTGAACGGCAGCAGCCCGGCGATCAGCACGCCGGTGCGGGTGAGCGAGTCCCAGAAATCGGCCAGCCCGAGCAGGCGCCGGTAGTTGTCCGCGCCGACCCCCTGCGCCGGCGCGGTCGGGAGCAGACTCCAGGAGTAGGTGGACAGTTCGACCGCTCGCACCAGCGGCCGGTACACCCACACCACGAGCAGTGCCAGCGCCGGAGCCAGGTACAGGTAGGGGACCGTGGACCGGGCGAACCGGCGGGCCCGGCCGCCGGGGGTGGTGACCGATGACTTCCGCTCGGCCCCCGGTGAGGCGAGGCCGGGCTCCGCTGCGGGCGATTCGACCACGAGCATCGGTCAGCCCTCCCCGGAATGCAGGGCGGCGAGCTGGTCCAGCGCGTCCTGTTCGGCCCGGTCGTAGATCGTCGTGGCGGGGGTGGTCTCCACGGCGGTGGCCACCAGATCGGGCCCGAGCAGATCTATGCGGCCGAATCCGTATCCGGTGCGGCCTCGATGGCGGCCGGCGGGGGCGAACGGGTCCATCCGGTAGGAGAGCGCCGGGCCCACCCACACCGGTACCCCCGCGAGCGCGCCCGCGCCCGTGTAGTGGTTGTGACCGCAGATGATCAGCCGCACGTCGGTCCCGGCGATCACCTCGGCCAGCCGTTCCGGTTCTCGCAGGCGCAGGGCCTGAGTGGTCGCCACGGGGGAGGGGATCGGCGGATGGTGCAGGACCAGCAGCGTGCCGTGCCGGGCGGGTTCGCGGAGCACCGCCGTGAGCCATTCGAGCTGCCCGTTCCCGAGCCGCCCGTCGTGCCGGTGCGGTGTGGTGCTGTCCAGAGCGACCACCCGGAGCCCGGCGATATCGTGCACCTGGTCCAGTGGCCGGCCGGGACCGGCCGCTCCGGCGACCGGTTGGCCCGGTTCGCCGGTAGCCCTGCCCGGCCATCCCGCGGTGGTGCCGGTGCCGAGTTCCGCCGCGAACGCGCCCCGCTCGTCATGGTTGCCCATCACGTAGATCGTCTTCGCGCGCAATTGCTCGGCCACCGGTTCGACCGTGTCGCGTAACCGCCGGTAGGCCTCCCGCGACCCGGTATCGGTCAGATCCCCGGAGAGCACCAGCGCATCGATGGGCTCGCCGAAGGCGCGTAGCCGGTCCAGTGCGTGGACCAGGTTGGCGTGGGTGTCCACCGTGCCGTGCATCAGTTCACCCGCCGGGCGGATATGGGTGTCGGTGAACTGGACGATCGTGACCGTACTCATGACGCGGGCAGCAGATCACTGAGCCGGTCCCGGGCCGCGGTGAGTGTGGCCTGCGGCGGTGCGCCCTGGAACACCACCGCTTCGACCGCCGCCATCATGCCGTCCCGGATCTGCAGGTAGTTGTCGCCCGGCATCGAGATCCAGGGCTCCATGGCGGCGAGCTGGGCGATATTCGGTGCCAGCAGCGGGTTGCGCCGGGACCACTCCAGCAGACCGGCCGGGTCGTCGATCAAGCCGGTGCGCAGCGGCAGATACCCGATGTACTGCGAGATCCGGGTATAGGCGTGCTCGCTGGTGAGGAATTTGATCAGTTCCCAGGAAGCGCGCTGCTTCGCCGGGTCGGCGGACAGGATGTACAGGGAGGCGCCGGAATTCGTCGGAACCGTCGGGCGGCCGGTGAAAGCGGGCATCGGCGCCGAGCGCAGATCCCAGCCGCTCGCGGCGCCTTTCACGAAATTGCCCTGGATGGCGCTGGTTTCCAGGATCATGCCGATCTCACCACGCGCGAACGCCTCGTAGCCCTGTTTCTGATTGAAACGCGGCATCGCCCCGGACTCGACCAGACGCTGTCCCATCGCGGCCACCTCGACCGCCGGCGTGTCGGCGAAGGTGAGGCGGGCGCGGTTCTCGGCGATCACCCGGCCGCCGTTGGAACGCACCAGCGACTGGAAACACCAGTCCTTGGCGGCCTCGGTGAGGCAATCGATGTAGACACCGCCGCGCCCGGTTCGCCCGGCGATCGCGGCCGCGGCGTCGCTCACCTCCTGCCAGGTGGCCGGCGGCCGCCCCGGGTCCAGTCCGGCCGCCGCGAACAGCGAGGCGTTGTAGTACAGGACCGGGGTGGAGAACACGAACGGCACACCGTAGGTGTGTCCGTCCCAATCGGCCAGCGTCCGGGCCCGGGGCGCGTAGGCATGCCGGTCGCCGTCGAAATTCGCCCGCACGGCGTCGCCGCCGAACAGCACATCCAGCGGCCGCGCGCCCAGCCGGTTCACGGTGAAGTCCAGATCGCTGAAGCCGAGCTGCGCGATATCGGGCGGGGACCCGGCCACCATCTGGCTCTGGATGCTGGACACGGTGTCACCGGCCGGATTCGGGCTGTTGCCCTGCGGTTTCTGCGCGGTCACCGCGATATTCGGGAACTTCCGGCGGAATTCGGTGATCAGCGAGTCGAACGTATCGGTCCAGGGGCCGGCGAGCCCGTAGTTGTAGGACTCGAAAACGATGGACACCTGCTGCCCGGGTGCCAGTTCCGGAACCGGTGCCGCGCCCGGGCCGGTTCCGGGGGCGCTGCCCGGGGCGCCACAGGCGCTCAGTGTGAGGACGGCGGCCAACACCGGACCCAGTACGGCCGTGATGCGTTTCACGGTGAATCTCCTCATCGGGTGCTACCTGCGATACCGGCCTTCTGACCGGCGGATACGTGTTCCCTGGGGCGAAGGCCGAGGCGCAGCCCGGAATCGGGATGGAAGAGATGGATATCGGCGGCCGCGATGCTCAGACCGACGGCCTCGCCGGCGCCGACGCCGACCGGCCGCCGGGCCCGGGCGCACAGGGTGTGCGTGCCGGTGGTGCAGTGGATCAGCACCTCACCGCCCAGGTTCTCCACCCGGGTCACCACCCCGCGCAAACCGGGCCGGTCCGCGTCGAGCCGGAGTTGTTCGGGTCGCAACCCCACCACGACCTCGGTGTCGCCGTCGAATTCGGCGGCCGGGAAGGGCAGAGCCGTATCGAGCCCCTCGCCGACCGCACGGACGAGTCCGTCACGGAGAGTGACGGTCGCGGGCAGCAGATTCATCGGCGGCGCCCCGAGGAATCCGGCGACGAAGGTCGATCGCGGATTATCGTAGAGTTCGGCGGGTGTGCCGACCTGCTGTATCCGGCCCCGGTCCAGGACGGCGATCCGATCCGCCATCGTCATCGCCTCGACCTGGTCATGGGTGACGTAGAGAAACGTCGTGGCCAGCCGGCGGTGCAATGCGACGAGTTCGGCGCGGGTGGCGCCGCGCAGTTTGGTGTCGAGATTGGACAGCGGTTCGTCCATCAGGAAGGCGCCGGGTTCGCGGACCATGGCCCGGGCCAGCGCGACCCGCTGCCGTTGCCCGCCGGACAGTGCCGCGGGCCGGCGGCGCAACAGCTCCGAAAGCTCCAGCGCCGCCGCCACCTCGGCGACCCGCGCGGCGACCCGCGCCCGGGGCATCCGTCGCGATCGCAGCGGGAATCCGATATTGCCGGCCACCGTCAGATGCGGGTACAGGGCGTAGCTCTGGAACACCATGGCCAGGTCGCGCTGTTGCGGGGCGGTGCCGGTGATATCGGTATCGTCCAGCAGGATCCGGCCCGCGGTCGGCTCTTCGAGCCCGGCCACCAGCCGCAACAGCGTGGACTTACCGCACCCGCTGGGCCCCAGCAGGACCATGAACTCGCCGTCCGCGATATCGAGCGTCACCTCGCTCACGGCGTCGGCCGGCCCGAAACGCTTGGATACGCCGTCGATCCGCAGTCGCGCCATGGCGCTCAGACCGCCGGTCCGGCGCCGGCCGGAAGGGCCGCGGTGACATATCCGCGCGACGAAGCGCCGCCGGGATCGGGTTCGATCGGTCGGCCGGGTGTACTCCCCACAACGGTCATGGGGTCAGTGTGTGCGTGGACCGCCCGGCTTCGCGGCGGCGATAGTCACGGCCGATCGTGCGACTGGAGAACCTGTTCCCGCTGGCTTATCGGCATAGCGCCGGATAGGTCCGGGTGCCCCACCGCGGCGCCACGGAACCGGCCGAGCGGCCCGTGGCGGTCGTTCGGACCCCTGGGATCGGCCGGTGGTGACCGCCGCCGAGATCAGCCGGCCTCGGGCCCGCGGAGGATGGCACCCCGCTGGTTCAGCCCGCGGGCCGCGTTGCCCGGCGGGGCCGTCGCGACCCGCGCGGGGATTCCGCGCGGTGGGCGCTGCCACCGGTGGTGTTCCGTGCGTTCGACGACTGCTGACCGCCGGTGCCCTGCTGCCGTCCGGTCGCGGGCTGCCGGGAGGTGTGCCCGGTCGTGCCGACGCGGTTCCCGGCGCCGGTGCCACGGCGGGCGCCGGTGGCACGTGCGCCGGCGTGCTCCGCCGCACCGGTCCGCTCGGCGGGCTTGTTCCCGCCCCGCCGACCTCCGCGCGGGGTCGCGTGCTCGGTGGTGGCGGCGGATCCGCCGTCGCGTCCGCGCGCCGAGGCACCGCGTCCACGGCCGCCTCGGGAGCGGCCCTGCCCACCGCCGGCGGGCCGGGCGCCGTCCCGTTCCCCGGCGGCGGGCCGGGAAACGGTCGTGACCGGGGGTGGCGTCGCGCCGCCCGTGAGTGCGGTGACCGCCGCCGAAGTCGCGGTCACCGGTTGCGGGGCGACAGTGATCCCGGCCTTGCGCAGCAGCGCGGCCACATCCTTGCGTTGGTCCGGGAGCACCAGGGTCACCACCGTGCCCTCGGTGCCGGCGCGGGCGGTGCGGCCGGAACGGTGCAGGTAGGCCTTGTGCTCGGCGGGCGGGTCCACGTGCACGACCAGTTCGAGATCGTCGACGTGGATACCGCGGGCGGCGATATCGGTCGCCACCATCACCTTCGCGGTGCCCGCGGCGAAGGCCGCGAGGTTGCGGTCGCGGGCGGGCTGGGACAGATTGCCGTGCAGGTCGACGGCGGCGATCCCGGCCTTGGTCAGCTCCCCGGCGAGCCGCCGGGCGTGGTGTTTGGTGCGCATGAACAGGATGCGCCGGCCCTCACCCACAGCCAGGGCCCGGACGAGTTCTTTCTTCGCGGCGGCCCCGCCGACCTCGAAGACATGGTGTTCCATCTTCGGCGGCGGCGCGGCCTCGTCGTCGACCGAATGCGAGACCGGATCCCGCATGAACCGGTTGACCAGCTTGGAGACGCCGTTGTCCAGGGTGGCCGAGAACAGCAGCCGCTGCCCGTCGGACGGCGTGGCCGCGAGAATCCGCGTCACACCCGGCAGGAAGCCGAGATCGGCCATATGGTCGGCCTCGTCGAGGACGGTCACCCGCACCGAGTCCAGCGTCAGGGCCTGCTGTTTCATCAGGTCTTCCAACCGGCCGGGGCACGCGACGACGATATCCACACCCTGCGCCAGCGCCCTGATCTGCCGGTTCACCGGAACACCGCCGAATACGGTGGTGACGCGCAGTCCGCGGATCTCGGCGAGCGGGGTGACCGTGGCCGCGATCTGGGTGGCGAGTTCCCGGGTGGGCGCGAGGATCAGGCCCGTGGGCCGCTTCGGTGCGCGCCGGTTACCGGCGACCCGTGCCACGAGCGGAATGCCGAACGCGAGGGTTTTGCCGCTGCCGGTCTTCCCGCGACCCAGGACATCGCGCCCGGTCAGCGAGTCGGGCAGGGTCGCGGCCTGGATGGGGAACGGTTCGGTGATACCACCGGAGGCCAGCGCGGCGGCGATATCGGCGGGCACGCCGAGATCGGGGAACGAGCGCGCGGCAGCAGTATGGGCAGGCATGAAGATATGGGGGCCTTTCGGCATCGGAGGTGATACCGCGACGTCCGTTCGGACCGTTCGTCCGCGCCTACACGAGGTGGCGGTGTCGCGGGTCCCGACGCGAAAGGCTGGAATCCGCGACGGATAGTACGTGGGTGCGCATCGGGCGCGGGTACTACCGACACCCTACCGTACCGATCGGCCCGTTCCGATCATGGCGATCGTCACCCCTCGGCCGCCCGGTGCGGCCCCGGTTCCGCGGACCTCGGGCCCGATACCGGCGGGGACTCCAGGTGGATAACCGCCGGAGGTCGCAACAATCGGGACGTCCGCCCCTGGAAGCGCGTCGAAATCCGGTTCGCCGGCCGGCCCATCCGGTCCGGACCGATGAAACCCGAAAACGTGCCGTCTATTTCATTGCCGAGGCGTTGCCCGCCGGTGTACTTGCGAACATCGGCTCCCCGGCGGAACAATCGAGTGAAGCGCTCCAATTCCATAGCCCTACCCGGCGTGGTATATCTCTGCTGCGGCGCCCGACCGGGTTCCGTCGAGTTCCGTCGAAGAAGAGTGTGCGCGTGTCCAATCCAACCGAACCCACTCGCGGGCCGATCCCGCGCCCCCATTCGCTGACGACGGGCGCCGAGCCCGGTCCGTCCGGCGGTGGAGCCGAGCGCGGAGTGCTCATCGTCTCGGGTGTGGGCATCGGGTTGGCGATCGTCGGACTCGTCGTCTCCCTGGTCACCGGTACGGGCACCGGTGACGCGGATTCCGATACCGCACAAGCGATTACGACCACCACCTCCAGTGCGGCACCGGTCCCGCCGCCCGCCCCGCCGGTCCCCGCGGTACCGCAGCAGTACCTGGCCGATATGACGCCCACCAGTGGTCCGGCGTATATGGGATCGATGCCGCTGGCCGGCGTCTCCTACCCGCATTCGATTTATCAACAGTTCAGCGGCTGCGATACCGAGGTCTCCCACACCTACAACCTGAACCGTGAGTGGTCCCGTTTCTCGTCGACCGTCGGCATCGCCGACGGCGGCAATTCGCAATCGGTCCTCCAGTTCGAAGTGATCGCCGACAACAAATCGATCTATAACTCCGGAAATGTCCGCGCGGGTGAAGCGCCGAAGGTCGACATCCCGGTGACGGGTGTGCAGAATCTCACCATCAGTTTCCTGTTCGTCGGCGGCAATTTGGAGAGTTGCAGCCAGGCCGGAAACGGTATGTGGGGAGACGCGGGTCTCAGTAAGTGACGTCGCGGGTGGGTTCCGGCGAGCGGTGCAGCGCCGCCGCCGGTTCCCGCTTCCGCGCGGCGGCGAGATACCGGTAGTTACTGCCGGAAATCGCGCACGCCAGCGCCCACAGCATCCGGATATCGAGTGGTTCGCCGCCGGCCGCGCGCATCCGCCGATACATCTCCACCGCGCCGACCCCGCCGCAACTCCTCGAGGCCGTCGATTTCCGCCTTCGTGAGCCAGGCCGCGGCGTGCCGGCCGATCTGCCACCGGTAGCTTCGCCACTCCAGGATTTTCAGATGGGCCCGGCCGCGCACGAGATCGGCTTGTTCCCAGATCGCCGGGTTGAGCATTTCGGGGTCGGTGGGTACGTCCGCGTGCCGTAACACCGACTCCCCGGGCCCGGATGGCGGTGCTCACCAGGTGATGGAACCGCCGGAAGATCTGGATCTCCCCGCTGGTCCACCGGCCGGGTGAGTCCAGGTACGTGTAGTCGGTGCCGTACGCCCCGGTGTCGAGCCGGGCGGCATCCATCGCCCGCGCCGCGGTTCCCGGTGCGGCGGGTTCGCTGCCCCGGCCAGGCCGCTCGTCTGCCGGCGCGCCGTGCCCTCCGGTGCGTTCCGCGCCGGCAGCGCACGCAGGAGATCGCGGGTGGCCCGGGTGGTGAGCCGGGTGCACCACCCCGGGACCAGCACGATCGGGTAGGCGGGCGCGGCCTCGAACGGTGTGGGATCGATGAACGGCTTTCCCGGCGCGCCCGATGCGTGTCGCGGGTGTGTCCCTGCCTGCCCGGACGTAACCATCATGTTTCCGTCTTTTCCCGATCTCTTCCGCAGCTCTGTCCCCTGTGTTAGAACTCATGTCAGTTGTCATACAAATTGGAGGAACTGTGGAGGCAGCCCTTCTGATCACCGGTGTCGATGTGGTCGACGAAACCGGTGTCCGGACCGCTGACGTCGCCGTGGAGGGCGGCCGCATCGCCGCGGTCGGCCCGCGGCTGCCGATCGAATCGGCCGGCGAGCGAATCGACGGCACCGGCCGGTTGCTGTTCCCGGGCTTCGTGGACCTGCACGCGCATTCCGCGCTGCGCCCGTTCGACGATCCGCTGCTCACGGCCAAGGTCGCGCAGGGGTTCACCACCGAACTGATCTGCCCGGACGGGCTGGGTCCCGCCCCGGTCACCGACGCGACCCGGGCGAGCCGGCGGCGCTATCTGCGGGGGCTGGAGCCCAGCGCGGCCGCACCCTGGAACTGGCGCGGGATGGGGGAATATCTGGCGGCGCTGGCGGATGCCCGGCCGGCCGCGAACATGGTCGCCTGTGTTCCGCACAGCGCGGTCCGGGAAGCGGTGATGGGCAACGCCGACCGCCGGCCCGATGCCCGGGAGATGGCGGCCATGCGCGATCTCATCGAGGAATCGCTGGCCGCGGGCTGCCGGGCGGTGTCGTTCGGCATGATCTACGCGCCCGGCCTCTACGCCGATACCGAGGAGTTGATCGGTATCGCGGAATGCGCGGCGAAGTTCGATGTCCCGCTGGTGCCGCATGTGCGCAACGAGGCGGCGGGGGTCATCGATTCGATCGGGGAATTCGTCCGGGTCGCCGAACTCACCGGAGCGGCGCTGCACGTCTCGCATGTGAAGCTGGTGGGTGTCCCAGAGTTGCTGGCGGACCTCATCGACCTACTGACCTCGGCGCAGGACCGGATCCGGCTCACCTTCGACCAGTATCCCTACGGTGCCGGCAGCACCCTGCTCAGCGCTCTGCTGCCCCCGTACGCCTTCGACGGCGGTCCCACCGCCACTCTCGAACGCCTCCGCGACCCCGCCGAACGCGAGCGGATGGGTCGCGATATGCATCGCGGCCTTCCGGGCTGGGAGAACCTGTTCGGCGCCTGCGGGGCCGACAATATCGTCATCACCCAGGCCGGCGGCGCGCGTGCCGGTGAGATGAGCAAAACCGTCGCGCAGATCGCGGGGGAGACCGGCGCGGATCCGGCGTTCGCGGTGCTGGACCTGCTCTCCGATACCGAACTCGACGCCGCCATGATCGACCACTACTCCGCCGAATCGGTGGTCGAGGAGATCTTCGTCCGTTCCGGCGCGATGGTCGGTTCCGACGGGGTGTTCAACCCACATCCGCATCCGCGGCTGTATGGGACGGCGCCGAAGGTGCTCGGCCGGTTCGCGTTGCGCGAAAACCTGATCACGCTGCCGGACGCGGTGGCCCGCCTGTCGGCCGGGCCGGCGCGATTGCTCGGTCTCGGCGACCGGGGCGCGGTCGCCGACGGGTTGCGCGCGGATCTCGTGCTGATCGATCCGGAACGGTATGTGGACACCGCCACCTACGCCGACCCGCACCGCACCCCCGACGGGGTGGACCTGGTGACGGTCGGCGGGACGCCGGTGTGGCAGGCGGGTGCTCATACCGGCGCCCGGCCCGGTGTCGTGACCGGAGGTGGGTTCTGAGATGAGGTATTCCGATCTCGGCGCCGCCGGGCACCACCCTGCCCCGGGGAGTCCCGTCGAGCCGGCTGCGACCGGGGCCGGTCGATCCGCCGCGGACGCGGCGTCGCGACCCACGGACCTCGACCGTGACGCGGTGCGGGATTTCCTGTTGCGCCTGCTCGCCGCACGTAGTCCGGCCACGGTCGAACAGCCCGCGGTCGCGGTGCTGGGCGAGGAACTGACCATGCTCGGTTTCACCGTCACCGTCGACGACTGGGGAAATGTGATCGGGACCCGGCGGTTCGGCGACGGGCCGACGGTACTGGTGGACTGCCATCTGGACACCGTGGAGGTCACGGATCCGGGGGCGTGGTCCCACGATCCGTGGGGTGAAGTCGCCGGAGGCGTGGTCTACGGCCGCGGCGCGGTGGATATGAAAGGCGCGCTGGCCGCCTGTGTCCACGGCGCGGCGATGCTTACCGGTGGCAGCGGGACCGTGGTCATCTCGGGATCCGTATGCGAGGAACTGGTCGAAGGCCCGGCGCTGAGCCGGGTGCTCGAACAGGTGCGCCCCGACGTCGTGGTGATCGGCGAACCGTCGGCCAACCGGCTGATGCTGGGACAGCGCGGCCGGGCGGAGGTCCGGATCGAGGTGCTCGGCCGCCCGGGTCATTCGGCCTACCCCGAGGCGGGGGTGAACGCCGCCGAGGCCATGGCCGATGTGATGACCGCGCTGCGTGGGCTCGAGTTCCCCGCCCACCCGGAGCTCGGACCGGCGATGATGGCCCTGACCAACCTGAAATCCGAGCCGTATCCGAACGTCTCGGTGCTGCCGGACCGCTGCACCGCGACCTACGACCGCCGCACGGTGACCGGGGAAACGGCCCACGACGTGCTGGCGCCGGTGCGCGCGGCCGCCGAGCGCGCGGCCGGTGCGTCGGGCGCCCGCGTTCGCGTCGGCCTCGCACACAGCGAATTCACCACCTGGACCGGTACCGCCGTCCGCACCGAATCCTTCGCACCGGCCTGGTCCGTGCCCGCGGACCGGTGGCCCGCGGCGGACGCCCTGCGCGCCTTCACCGCGGCCGGCCTGGACCCGGATCCGGGCTACTACCGGTTCTGCACCAACGGTTCGGCCTCCGCGGGCCGGCACGGGATACCCACCCTCGGGTTCGGACCGGGCGATCCCGGCCGCGCCCACACCACCGACGAGTGCCTGCCACTCGACGACCTGTACCGGGGCGCATACGGCTTCGCCGTCCTGCTACAGGCACTGCTCACCGCTGAAGAGTCTGCGTCCGAGCAGATCTGAAATATCGAAGGATCGACAATGAACGCGACCGTTATCACCATCATGGTGGTCTATCTGGCCGTCATGATCGGGATCGGGCTCTACGCTCGGACCCGCATCAAGGACAGCACCGACTATCACCTCGCCGGTCGCCGGCTGGGCGTCATGATGATGGCCGGGACCCTGGCCGCCACCGAGATCGGCGGCGGCAGTTCGGTCGGCGTGGCCAGTAAGGCCTACGGCGAGTGGGGCCTGTCGGCGGGCTGGTACGTGGTGGCCGCCGGAATCGGCATTCTGCTGGTGTCCTTCGTGGCGCCCGCGATGCGCCGGACCATGGCCGTCACGGTGCCCGAGGTCATCGGGCGGCGCTACGGCCCGGCCGCGCAGACGATGTCGGCGGTACTCGGCAGTGTCGCGCTGGTGGCGCTGACCGCCGTGCAGATCACCGCCACCGCCACCATCGTGTCCACCCTGGGAGGTGTGAGTCTGGTCTGGTCGATCCTGTTCACCGGGATCGCGGTCATCTTCTACACCTGGATCGGCGGGATGTGGAGCGTCACCCTCACCGATTTCGTGCAGTTCTTCCTGATCGTCGGCGGTTTCGCGATCGCGGTCCCGTTCGCGCTGCACAACGCGGGCGGCTGGGAGTCGGTGGTGGACAACCTGCCGGAGGGGCAGCTCGGCTTCACCAAGATCGGCTGGCCGACCATCATCGGCCTGGTGGTGCTGTACTTCATGACCTTCTCCACCGGACAGGAGGCCGTGCAGCGCTACTATTCCGCGAAATCCCCGCGCACCGCGGTACTGGGTTCGCTGCTGTGCGGTTCGCTGATGTCGATCTACGCCTTCATCCCCGCCGTGCTCGGCCTGATCGCGCTGGCGGTGTATCCCGATATCGATCCCAACAACGCGCTGGCCACGGTGTCGGTGGGTTTGCTGCCGTCGCTGATCGCGGGTCTGCTGCTGAGCGCGGTGGTCTCGGCGACCCTGTCCAGCGCCAGCGGGAACATGCTCGGTTCGTCCACCATCTTCATCAAGGATCTGCTGCCCAAACTGGGCAGGAAGGTCTCCGAGGACAACGAACTCCGCTACAGCCGCCTCGCCGTACTGGTGGTCGGGGTGCTGGCCACCCTGATCTCGCTGTGGAGCCAGGAGATCATCCCGCTGCTGGTGTTCGCCTTCACCATGCGGTCGGCCGGACCCTTCTCGGCGTTCCTTTTCGCGCTGGTACTGAAGAAGACCAGCCGGCTGGCCGGTCCGGTGTCCATCGTGGTGGGCACGGTATGCGGATTCGTTTGGGAACTGCAGGACGAACCGTTCCAGATCGCGTCCATCATCTTCGGCAGTGTCTGCGGCCTGGCGGCGTTCCTGCTGATCCACGTGGTCGACGCGAAACGGGGGCGGCTGGTCGGTGACGCGTACGGTCCCGGTACCGAGGACGAGCAACCGGTTCCGGCGGCCGGTTCCGGCGCGGCACGCTGAAACTGCCCGGGCCCCGCCACTCGGTGACGGGGCCCGGGCTTCGGTGACGACGTCGTGTTCAGCTCTCGCGGCGGCGGCGCAGCTGGAACCGGAAGGCCTCCGGCGACAACCACGCCTCGCTGCGATTCACCACACCCCCCACCGAATCGCGGGTGAGCTCACTGAGCTGCAGCAGCGGACTGCCCTCCTCGCAGCCGAGCCGCTCGCGGAGTTCGCCGGTCGCGACCACCGGCGTCAGGGTGCAGTCGGAATATTCGGCCAATCCTTCGGCGAGCAGCAGGTCCAGGATCGAACCGTCGAACCGGCGGCGGATCACCTCGGCCGGCAGCACCGATTCCGGTACGTAGTCGACGATCAGGGCGACCTTGCGGTCCCCGACCGATTTCGTCCGGGTCACCACCGTTACCGGGCCGGGTTCGAACACCTCGGTGAGCGGGTCGTCGTCGCGGTCGATATGGGCGAATTCGAGGTCCCCGGTGCGGAACTCCCGGCCCGACTGCGCGGCGAAGGTGTCGAAGGAGGACAGCCGGTCGATACCCGAGCTGATCGATTCGGGCAGCGGCAGCACGATCGAGCCGGACCCGCGCACGATCCGGATGTAGCCCTGGTCCTTGAGGCTCTGCAGGGCGGCGCGGATAGTCACCCGGGAGGCGCCGAACAGCCGCGACAGCTCGCTCTCCGAGGGCAACCGCTCGCCGGCGCCGAGGCGCCGGGACAGGATGAACTCGTTGAGGATCGCGTCGCGGATCTCCGCGTGCAGCTGACGCCGCGACCGGATCCGGGAGATGTCGTCGCCGATACCCGCGGAATCGCCGGGGGCGCTGCTGACCATCACGGAACCCTTTCGCAAGCGGTGGACGGAATTACGCGCCGAAACGCTCCGGCAGCTTATCAGGGCGATTTGACTTAAGTCACTTGACAGTTGTCATACAAATTTCTAGGCTGAGGCCGTTATCCGCAGGCCCGGGAGGAATGCCATGTCAGAACCGCGACTCGTACGGAATCCGTTGGTGGCCAAGGCGGCCGTGGGTTCGCTCGTCGACGAGAGCCGCAGCTTCCACCGGTCCATGCCGGACTACCGGCCCAGCCCGATCACGGCTCTACCGGCGGCCGCCGCGCGCCTCGGCGTGGGATCGGTGCACGCCAAGGATGAATCCCGGCGCATGGGGATGCCGTCGTTCAAGATCCTCGGCGCCTCCTGGGCCACCTACCGGAGCCTGCTCGCCCACCTCGGCCTTCCGGCCGGCAGCGGCATGGGGCTCGCGGAGCTGCGCGCCGAACTGGCCGCCGGACCGGCGCTGCGGCTGGTCTCGGCCACCGACGGCAACCACGGGCGGGCCGTGGCCCGGATGGCGTCGCTGCTCGGTCTCGCCGCCCATATCCTCGTGCCCGAAGATATGGTGCGCGAGCGTATCGATGCCATCGCCGCCGAGGGCGCCGAGGTCGAAATCGTGCCCGGCGGTTACGACGACGCCATTCGCCGCAGCGCCGAACTCGCCGATACCCACTCGCTCGTCGTCTCCGATACCTCATGGGAGGGCTATACCGAACCGCCGTCCTGGGTGATCGACGGATACTCCACGATGATCGGCGAAATCCTCGACGAGATCGACGCCGGAAACCTGCCCCGGCCCACCATCGTGGCCGCCCAGATCGGTGTCGGGGCTTTCGCGGCAGCGGTCGCGCGCGGTTTCGCCGGGCGTTCGGGCACCCGGCTGATCGGGGTCGAGCCGACCGACGCCGACTGTATGACCGCGAGTGTGGAAGCGGGCGGTATCACCACCATCCCCGGACCGCAGCGGTCGAATATGGCCGGGCTCAACTGCGGGACACCGTCGGTGATCGCCTGGCCGGACGTGTCCTCGGGTTACGACGCCTTCGTCACGGTCCCCGATTCCGCCGCCGAGGAGGCGATGCGGCTGATGTTCGGCGACGGACTGGTATCCGGGGAGAGCGGCGCGGCCGGGCTGGCCGGTCTGCTGACCCACGCCGGGGCGTTGGAACTCGGGCCGGACGACCACCTGCTGGTGATCTCCACCGAGGGCGCCACGGATATCGCGAACTTCAACCGGGTCACCGGCGCCGGTCTCACCGCGCAGTAGGAGGCAAACCAAATGACCACCCACGATTCCTCGCTCCGCGTCGATTCCGCGCGGCTGTGGCGCTCGCTGGACGATCTGGGTTCGGTAGGAGCGTATTTCGACGAGGACGCGGAACTGGCCGGGGTGCGCCGGCTGGCGCTGACCGACGCCGATATCGCGGGCCGCGACCTGGTTACCGGCTGGATGCGCGAGGCCGGCCTCACCGTGACCACCGACCGGATCGGCAATATCTATGCCCGGCGCGACGGTTCGGACAACACCCTCCCGCCCGTGATGGTCGGCTCGCATATCGATTCCGTCGCGACCGCGGGCCGGTTCGACGGTTGTCTCGGTGTGCTGGGCGGGCTCGAGGTGGTCCGCACCCTGAACGATCACGGCATCACCACCAGCCACCCCGTCGAGGTCGCGATCTTCACCGAAGAGGAGGGCGCCCGGTTCGGCACCGATATGCTCGGCAGCGCCGTGGCCGCGGGCCGGATCGGCCTGGACGACGCGCGAGCCCGTACCGATTCCGACGGTGTGACCGTGGGCGCCGAACTCGACCGGCACGGCCTGCCCGGCGCGGTCGCTGTTCCCATCCGGGCGCCCCACGCCTATCTCGAATGCCATATCGAGCAGGGGCCGATCCTGTCCGCCGGTGACACCCGCATCGGCGTGGTCCAGGGGGTGCAGGCCATCACCTGGCTGGAACTGCAGATCACCGGCCGCGCCGCGCATGCCGGCGCCACACCGCAGCGGCTGCGCCGCAATGCCGGCCTGGCCGCCGCGCTGATCACCGTGCGGCTCGACGAGATGGTGGAGTCGGGGGAGTACGGGCAACTGCTGGCCACGGTCGGGCGGCAGGTCAACTACCCCAACCTGATCAATATCGTTCCCGAGAAGTCGCTGCTCACCGTGGATCTGCGCAATCCCGACGGCGCCGCCATGCGGCGCGCGGAAGCCGATCTGGCCGCCTGCCTCGCCGAGGTGGAACGGGCCACCGGGGTCACGATCACCTCCCGGGTCACCGCCAAGACTCCTCCGGTGGCGTTTCCCGGTGCCATGCGCGATCTGGTCGAGAAGCATGCCTCGAACCTCGGAATGAGTTGTGAGCGACTGACTTCCGGCGCCGGGCACGATGCCGGGGAGATCGCCGCGCTGTGCCCGGCCGGGATGATCTTCGTCCCCGGTCTGTACGACGGCATCAGTCACAATCCGCGGGAGTACTCGACGCCCGAAGCCTGCGCGGACGGCATCGACGTCCTCCTGCATGCCGTCCTCGAACTGGCGATCGCTACCGCCGGGTGATCCCGGCCTCGGCCGATCCCCGCCCGCTGTTCAGGTAGCGGGCGATCCGCCGCGTCACGGCCGTCTGCGATACCGCGGACGGCCGTTTCTCGTGCCGGGGCGACCCGGCTCCATCGGGCGAGGTTCGGGCGTCGCATCCCCTCTCACCTCCTGCGAAACCCGCTATTGACACCTCATAGTGCGGTCGGTCACACTGGCGAGGAAAGTTGACATGACTGTCACGTCATGAGATGCCCGCGAGGAGGCAACGGTGCCCGAACTACCCGATATGCGCACCCTGGGTCAGAAGGTCAGCAACTGGGGCCGGTGGGGGACCGAGGACGAACGGGGAACCACGAACCTCATCACCGCCGACCGGGTGGTGGCCGCCGCCGGGCTCATCCGCACCGGTGAGACCTTCAAATTGGGCATCCCGCTCGACGGTGACGGCCCGCAGCCCGGAGGCAACCGGATCAACCCCATCCGCCTGATGTCGGAAACGGGTCAGGAACAGGTGCTGCCCGGTGGTTTCAAATGGGCCGACGACTACGTCTTCATGCCGCTGCAGACCGGCTCGCAGTACGACTCACTGGCGCATGTGCACTACGACGAGCAGCTCTACAACGGCCACCCCGGCGCCGGCGTGACGGTCAAGGGCGCCGATAAATGCGGTATCCACACCCAGTCCGGTGGTATCGCCGGGCGCGGAGTCCTGCTGGATGTGGCGCGAGCGCGCGGGGTCGACTGGCTGGAGGCGGGTACCGCGATCGGGCCGGACGAACTCGACGAGATCGCCGCCGCCCAGGGCGTGACGGTCGGCGCGGGCGATATCCTGCTCATCCGCACCGGATGGCGTAAGAAGTTCCTCGCCGAGGGTGATCCCGCGGGTTTCATGGCCGGAGAACCCGGGTTGAGCCTGGCGTGCGCGACCTGGTTGCGGGAGCGGGACGTGGCGGTCGTCGGTTCCGACAACTGGGGTGTCGAGGTGATGCCCGGGGAACATCCGGGAACCGCGTTCGAACTGCATATGGTGCTCATCCGCGATATGGGGATGACGCTCGCGGAAATGCTCGATTTCGAGGAACTGGCGCAGGCCTGCGCCGCCGACGGGCGCTGGGACTTCTTCTATGCCGGTCCGCCGCTGCATTTCACGCGCGGCGTGGGTTCGCCGATCAATCCGCTGGCGATCCGGTGAACCCCCGGTTCACGGTCGCGGTGTTCGTTCCAGGAGTTCGCGGATGCTGATCGGGGATATCGTCGAATACGGCGCGCGCAAACACCCGGACCGGATCGCGCTGCGATTCGAGGACGAGGTGATCGGATACGCGCAACTGCGCGACCGCGGCCGCCGCCTGGCCAACGCGCTGCTGGAGGTCGCCGAACCGGGCGACCGGGTGGCGATTCTGGCCGGGAACTGCACCGAGTACTTCGACTGCTACTACGGCGTCCCGATGGCCGGTATGGCGCTGACGATCCTGAACTTCCGGCTGCACCCGGAACAGATCGTCGCGCTGATCGAACACTCCGGTGCACGGGTGCTGGTCGTGGCGCAGGAGTACGCCGCGGTGATCGCGGATATCCGCGACCGGATTCCCACGGTGACCACGGTGGTGACGCTCGGTTCGGCACCGGGAACCGTCGGCTGGGACGAATTCACCGCCGCGGCACCGGCCACCGTCCCGGCCGTGCGCCCGGAGCCCGACGATATGGCCTGGCTCGTCTACACCAGCGGCACCACCGGAACACCGAAGGGTGTGATGCTCTCGCACCGCAACCTGCTCACCGGTATCACCTCCTCGGCGCTGCAGTGGGAGCTGCCCGAGGACACTGTGTTCCTGTTCTGTTTCCCGCTGTGCCATGTGGGCGGTTACGTCACCCTGCTCAACCATCTGGTCGGCGCCACGGTCGGTTTCCTGCGCGCCTACGACAACGCGACCTTCCTGCGCCTGGTGGACGAATGGCAGGTGACACAGTCGGGACTGGCCCCGACGATGATCAACTTCCTGCTTCAGGACCCCGAATTGGACCGCCATTCGCTCGACACCCTGCGGGCGGTGGGCTACGGGTCGTCGGCGATTCCCGCCGCGGTGCTGCGCGAAGGGCTGAAACGCTTCGGCTGCGATTTCTACCAGGGTATGGGGATGACCGAACTCGCCGGCAATGTGCTGCATCTGGATTCGGCCGCGCACCGGCGGGCCGCCGACGGCGAGGCCGGGCTACTCGCCTCGGCGGGTAAACCGATGCGGCTCAGCGATATCCGGGTGGTCGACGACGATTTCACCGATGTGGCCGCCGGCGAGATCGGGGAGATGGTGGTGCGCGGCGATCAGGTCACCGTGGGCTACTGGAACGATCCGGAGGCGACCGCCGCCGCGTTCCACAACGGCTGGTTCCGGACCGGCGATCTGGTCCGCCAGGACGCCGAAGGATTCGTCTACATCGTCGACCGGAAGAAGGATCTCATCATCAGCGGCGGGGAGAACATCGCCTCCCTCACCGTCGAACAGGCCCTGTACCGGCACCCCGGTGTCGCCGAGGCGGCCGCCATCGGGGTCGCCGATCCGACCTGGGGCGAGGTGGTGTGCGCGGTCGTGGTGCCCCGGGAGGAGTCGATGCTCACCGCCGCCGACATCGTCGCCACCTGCCGCGAACATCTCGGTGGTTTCCAGGTGCCCCGGCGCGTCGAATTCGTCGACGCGCTACCGAAGAACGTGACGGGCAAGATCCTCAAACGCGAACTCCGCGATCGTTTCGCCTGAGGCACCACACACCAGGCCCGCTCGACTTCCTCGAGCGGGCCTGGTTGTGCTGGAAGGCGAACCCCCGGTGCACCTCACCCGGGGCTTCCCAGCTGGTTCATCCGGCAGCGGGCCGCACCGGTGCGCTACCGGATCCGGATTCCCGACCGCTCAATTCGGCGTCGAGAGTCTCCTGTGAGAGGTGACGGGGGTTGGCCACCCGGAGGCGAGCGACTACGGCCGCGGAGACCGCGCGGCGAACCGCGGGATCGGTCGCGGACCGCTCACCGGCGCGCAGTGCCGCCGCGAGACCGGCTTCGTCGGCACACCCGGTGGCCGCGAGCAACTCCCGCACCAGATCGGTGTCACCGGGACCCGAGCGGATCTCGCGGGCCGCGGTGCCGAGGAGATTGGCGCAGATCCGGGCGAGATAGCGCTGCCGATCCTGTTCCGGCGTGAGTGCGCCCGCGATATCGCCGGTCAGCGTTTCCGCGACCAGTTCGAGGATCTCGGTGAGATGCGGGCGGTCGTGCACGGTGGTGTGCCGCGGTGGATGCGCCGGGGCCGGAACCGCGTCGTCCAGCAGTTCCAGCACAGTGAGCAGGTCGTATTCGGACTCGCACACCCGCCGCCCGATCGCGGCGAGTTCCAGCGACCGTTCCGCGCCGCCGAGATGGCGTTGCGCCTGGAACCGGCTCAGTACCAGCCATTTCAGGGTGCCGAACACTTCCCACCAGTGCAGTTCGGCGGGTTCGGGCCGGATCCCGGTGGCCCGCGCGTAGCCGTCGAGGAGCTGTTCGCGGGTGCCGAGCCCACCGACGGGCGCCGCCGCGCCGAACCGCCAGGCCCGGACACACAGCCAGCCCAGATCCTCGATCGGATTGCCGATATGGGCGAGTTCCCAATCGAGTACGGCCTGCACACCGCGGGGGCCCATCAGAAAATTGCCGACCCGGTAGTCCCCGTGGACGAGGGCTCGCGGGCGCGGGCGCGGCGGATTCTCGCGCAGCCACCGCAGACCCATTTCGACCGCCGGACGCGGGTCGTCGAGATCCAGGTAGATCCGCTCGATCGCCATCAGCGGATCGTCGTCGCCGAGCATGCCCAGAGTGTCGAGCGGGGTGCCGTGGATGCGGCCGAGGACGGCACCGAGTTCTCCGGCGCCGTGGGCGCGTAAGGACTCGAATTCCGGATCCCGGTGCAGTTTCCGCGGGATGGATTCCCCGCCGACCCGGCTCATCAGCAGGTAGGGCGCGTCGATACCCGGGGCGGAGTCACCGGCGGCCAGCACCGCCGGCACCGGGACACCCGCGTCGGCGGCGGCCCGCAGACAGGCCGCTTCCGCACGCATCCGAGCAGGATCGCCGTGCCCGGGCGGGTCGCGGCGCAGTACCGCGCGCAACCGCCCACCCGATTCGTCGCACGCGTCGACCGCGTACACCTCCCGGCTCGCACCGCCGGTGAACCTGCCGATCTCGATATCGGCGAAGGTCGTGCCGGTGACCTCCGTCAGCAGTGCGCGGACGCCGGCGGCCGGATCCGGGGTCAGCGCCACGGCGCCGCCTCCGGCGAGCGGAGCAGCCGGCGCGCGGTCGACATCCGGTGCACCTCGTCGGGCCCGTCGTAGATCCGCGCGTAGCGGGCCTGCCGGTACATCCGTTCCAGCGGGGTGTCGGCGGTGAGGCCGAGCGCGCCGTGTACCTGGATGGCGCGGTCGATCACGTTGTGCAACATGCGCGCACCCCAGAACTTCACCAGACCCACCTGCACCCGGTAGTCCGCCCCGGAATCCATCACGCGGGCGGCGTCGAGGGTCATCAGCCGGGCCGCGTGGATCTCGGCGGCCGATTCGGCGATATAGCGGTGGATCTCGCCTTTGTCCGCGAGCAGGGAACCGTGCGCGTACCGGGAATTGGCACGTTCGCACATGAGCTCATAGGCCCGCTGGGCCTGACCCAGCCACCGCATACCGTGGAAGATCCGTCCGGCGCCGAGGCGGTCCTGGGCCACCGCGAAACCTTTACCGCGTTCACCCAGCAGGTTCTCCGCCGGGACGGTGACGTCGGTGAGACGGACCTCGTAGTGGTCGCTGGGATCGTGACCCATGGTCGGGATGGCGCGGACGATCTCGAAACCGGGGGTGTCGGTGGGGACGATGATCGCGCTGATCGCGGCATGCCGGGGTGTGCCGTCGGGTTCGGTGCGGGCGAACACCGTGCAGTAGGCGGCCTG